>NZ_JBHWZY010000197.1:0-9425 GCF_042727815.1 Nocardia sp. NPDC060220 | reverse complement strand
GCACCCCCTCTACGCGGCCGCGAACTGGCTCGCGGTGGTGAATCCGTCGACTGCCACCGAAGCGAGGGTTCGCGAGTTGTTGCGCGAGGCCCACGACCGGGCACGCACCCGATCCGAGCGACGCGCGGCCGAATAGCCAGACTCGGCAGTCGCTCTTGGTTTGCTGGTGACATGGTTGCGACGGCCCGGTCGCATGGTCGCGGTTTATTCCCTCCGGCGCGGTACCTTTCAGATACCAACGAAAGGGGAGGTCATGTCAGTACATCTCCGGCCTGTGCGTTCGCTGTCCAGCGCCAGGCTCGGACCCGTCGAATTGATCACCGGCGGATTGCTGTCGACAGCGGCGGCGCTGACGATGGTCGGCCCCCTGATCGCCGCGCTGCTGATCCGCCGCAGCGGCGCGGACCGAACCCACCCCAGCGCCCCCCTGATCCTGCTGACCCTCGCCATCGCCCTCGCGATCATCGTCGCCCTCACCATGTTCGCCATCGCTCGTCGTCGCCGACGTTCCGGTTCGTCCTAGCGACCTGCGGAAACCGGTGGGGCGTAACCGGATCGGTTATCCTGGTGGCGATCAGGGAGGCTGCTCATGCCCATCAAGTTCCGTCAGCGCAAATCCTTCGGACCGCTGAAGTTCAACTTCACCCAAGCGGGCCTGTCGTCCTGGGGGATCAAGATCGGCCCCTGGTCCTGGAACTCCCGCACCCGCAAGAACAGCGTCGACCTCCCGGGCCCCCTGAGCTGGCGCCAACGCTGATCGGGCACCGCCCGCGTTGCTGGTGTGCCCACAGGCCGAAAGCCGCCGCTCGGCCGGTATTACCGCCCGCCGCAACGTCGTCCACGCAAGGCGCGCGGAGGTCGACGGCTGGGTGCAGTCGGCATCGGGTCGCAACGCATCTCACCTCGTCAGTTCGGCGCGAAGGCGATCGAATGCTCGGTGTGTAGGGGCACGGTCGAGGAACGCGGTGATCTGGGCCGAGCAGTTCTCGACAGTGCCGGTGCAGGTGTCGAGTTCCAGGTCGTAGGTCCGGTGGGCGTGAACCGAATGGATCTGGCCGGCCGCGGTGCCGACGCGGCGATCGCCCCGTCGCTGTTCTCGGCGTTGTAGTTCGTCGAGTGAACAGTGCACGCCGACGAAGACGACGTCGATGCCGCGCATGACCGTCAGACAGTCGCGCAGCCGCCACGGCTCGCTCAGGACGTGGTCCATGACGATGTCGTTGCCCGCCGAAGCCATCGCGGCGACGGCGCGGTGGAACCCCGCTCGGGTCCGTCGCAGGACGTCGGCGAGTTCGGCTGGATCCAGCTCATGGGTCCGCGATTCCGACCGCATCGCGCCGATCATGTCGACGCCCATGTGAAAGAAGGGCCGTTCGAGGTCGGCCAGCAACTGCCGCGCGATGCTCGACTTGCCCGAACTCGATACCCCATTGAGAAGAACGACTTGACCGGGCCGTTCCATACGACCCCATGAAACCGGCATCCGTCCAGCCAAGCAGAACGGGACAGGAAACTGGCGATTTCGTCGGCCTTGCGCCGGTTATGCCCTCCGAACGCTCGTGTCGGTTTCGTCCAAGACAGGGTGGGGGAGCGTTCCCTAGGCTGGCCGCAGGCAGTTTCCGACGCTCGTATTCAGGAGGATTGTGATGGCACGCGAACTGGTTTACACGGGATTCATGTCGCTCGACGGCGTGGTGGACTCGCCCGGTGGGAAGGTCGAGGGGCATCGCAGTGGCGGGTGGGTGATGGAGACCGAGTTCGTGCCGGAGGCGTATTCGCTCAAGGGTGAGGAACTCGCCGATACCACCGCGCTGATGTTCGGCCGCCGTAGCTACGAGGCGTTCGCCCCGATCTGGCGCGATTCCGAGGATCACGCCGCCTACAAGGAGCTGCCCAAATATGTTGTCTCCTCCTCGCTCACCGACGACGCGCTGATCGAGGGCTGGGGCGAGATCACCATTCTGCGCTCGACCGAGGACATCGAAAAGCTGAAGCAGACCGACGGCGGCCCGATCTACATCCACGGCAGTGCCGAACTGGCACAGCGACTTTCGGACGCCGACCTGATCGATCGATACAATCTGCTCGTGTTCCCGGTGCTGCTCGGCGCGGGCAAGAGCCTGTTCGGCCGGGCCGACCGGCCCAAACAGCAGCTGCGCCTGCGCGACTCGGCAACATACTCCAACGGCGTCGCCAAGATGGTCTACGACGTGGTGCGCTGAGTGAGGTCCAGCGCGATCGCACCACTGGCACCCTCGCGCAGCTGCCCCGCCGTCCGGCCGACGAAGCGGCGCAGCGCGCGGGCGAGGTGGGGCTCGTCGTAATAGCCGAGCTTGTCGATGACATCGCCCGGCGCCTCGCCCGCGCTCAGCAGCACCGCCGCGGTGCGGGCCCGCTCGATCTGACGGACCGCGCCCTGGGTGAGGCCCGTCGCCGCCCGGAAGCGACGCTCGAGCGTGCGCTCGGTGATCGCGGGTGTCAGACCACGCAGCGTGTCGGCGACCAGGGCATCGCGGACCACGACGCCCTGGCCGACCAGCCGCTCGACCAGCGCTTCCGCGTCGTCGACGCGCGGTGTTTCCCATCGGTCGCCGTCCAGCCAGAACCCGCGTGCGGTCACATCGGGCAGGACGATCCCACTGTCGACCAGGGTTGTCGCGGTCACCGCGCGCAGCGAGGTGCCGACGGCGAACTGGATGCCGACGAAGTCGGCCCCCTCGGGAACGGGTGCGGTGCTGGTGGCGACTTCCGGCCCGGTGACCGCCGCGAACGGCACACCCTGCTGCTCCCAGAACACCAATCCCCAGGTCTCGGTCGCCACGGATGTCATCTCCGCGACCTGCTCACTGCGGCAGGTCCACACCGACTCCACCCAGGGCGAGTCCGATAATCGGGTCTCGAACACCAATCCCACCATCGCGATCCTAATCGCGCGGGTTGCCGGATTAAGGTGAAGTCGGCCTGGTCGGTGAGTTCTATGGGAGCGGCAGGCAGGAGCTTCCGGTATTCAGACCGCGCCCTACGACCTCGACCGTGATGTAGTCCGTGGAGGTGTACTGCCCGGGCTTGAACTGCTGGGCGACAAGGTTTTGACGACCGGTGTACTCGGGTGTCCAGTCGAACGTCGCGGTGCCGTTCTCCGGATGGTAGACGGCGACCCCGAGCTGCTTGCCGTTCCCTGGCACCGAACCACCGCTGATGCCGATGGTCACCTCGCCGGCCTCGGAAACCGGTGCGTCGACACCGACGGTGACCGTGTAAGCGCAGCCGGTGCGCAGGCCCTCGGCAGGCTGCTCCACGCTCACTCCGGTCACTGCCGCGGTCGCATTCGGTGCGGCGGTCAGCATGGCGGGCACGGCGCCGAGCATCACAGCGATGCCGAATCGGCGAATCGGAAGATTCATGGGATTTCCCTTCTGCGCGTGGTTCAACATTCGCATGATCAGGCCGGCCGCAGTGGGCCGATGAAGGTACCCGCGTGGGTGGCGGCGTCTTGACGGACGACGCTGCCGACCTGCGGCCACGGCACCTGCAACTGGGTGGTGGTGTCGGGCGGGGTCAGGACGATCGTGGTGGGTGTCCAGCCTTCGGGTCCGTCCGAGAGATAAGTGAGTTCGCTGCTCACGGCCGCGCCGGGGGCAACCGTCACGGGGGCGAAACCGGTTTCCTGGCGTGGCAGCGAGTAGTTCGGCCCGTAGGCCGGATGGTCGGGCCCGGCCAGGTCGACGCCCGGGTAGCCCTGGACCAGGCAGCTCTGCTGGGACGTGTTGGTGAGCACGATCCGCAGGGTGTTCTGCTGGGTCGAGGGCGCTGAGTCGTGCTGGGTGGTCGCGGTCAACATCTCGGCCGAACAGATCGGCAGCTGTGCGGAACTGACGGCCGGGATCATGAACATCGCCGGAACTGCCACTGCCACAACCGCTATCGCTCGCTTCGTTCTCACCGTGAAGTTTCCTTTCGTGCAGATTTCGATTCGGGACGTGGGTAGATCGAGACGTCGAGCTTGTCCGTTAACCTCGCTAACGATGTTCCCCGTACACGGTGCGGATAACCCGGGGGTGTGACTCGGTCATGCACCGAATCCGCCGTCACCCGAGTGTGTCAGCGACGTGCGGATAGCGACGATGCGGACCGGACCTCGCCGATCTCGCCGACGTGCTCGCGCCGTGACTCGGCCGGCGCGCGAACGCCGAGTCGATACCGCGGGGTGAGTGCGTTGCCGTACCGCAGTGGGATGTCGAGGGGTGTTCGGCATCGATAGGTTCCCGGTGATGCGAAAGGGGAACGATGCGATACACGATCCTGGCCGCGGTGCTCGCGCTGGTCTCGACGGTCTGCGGGTGCGACGCCGAACCCCGCGCGGACACTTTGCGACGCGACGTCGAGGCGATCGCGGCGCTGGGAACTACGGGAGTGCAGGCCAGGGTCGTGGGCGTCGGGACCGATCAGGCCGCGGTAGCGGGTCACTCGAATACTTCTGTCCTGGCGGCGGTTTCGCCAGAGGGATACTTCCGGATCGGAAGCTTGACCAAGACGATGGTCGCCACCGTGGTCCTGATGCTGGTCGGTGAACGTCGTCTCTCGCTCGATGACACCGTTCAGCACTGGCTGCCGGATATGGTGCGCGGCAACGGAAATGACGGTGCGGAAATCACAGTTCGGCACCTTCTCCAGCACACCAGCGGTATTCACGAGAGCCCGCCCGAAATGGCCACTGCCGAGGACTATTACCGGCTCCGCTATCAGGTGCGCGATCCGCGCGACACGGTGGCGGCCGCCATGCGGCACGCACCCGATTTCGCGCCGGGTGCGGGGTGGTCGTACTCCAACGTCGGCTATGTCCTGCTCGGCCTGATCATCGAGCAGGTGGCAAACCGGCCCTGGTACGACGAGATCTCCGCACGGATCCTCGAACCACTCGGACTGCGTGACACCCGCTGGCCCGGCGACGCACCGACGTTGCCCGACCCGCACGCGAACGGGTATCAGCAATTCGAGGTCGACGGTCCGCTGATCGATGTCACCGAACTGGTGGACGCCGACGCCTCCGCCGGCTACGTCTCCACCACCGCCGATGTCGGCACCTTCTACCGAAGTCTGCTCGGCGGAAAACTGCTGCGACCCGAAGAGCTGGCCCAGATGCGGACCACGGTGCCGGTCGAGGGCGTCACCGGGCTGGTCTGGCCCGGCGCGAGCTACGGCCTCGGCCTGTTCGCGGTGCCCCTGTCGTGCGGCGGCACGTATTGGATGCACAACGGCGGTCAGACGGGATTTCTCACCAACGCCGGAGTGACCGATGACGGTGGCCGAAGCGCCGTGGTCTCACTGTCTGCCACGCTCGCTGTCGGTGAGGATGTCACGCAGAGCAAGGGATTCGCGCAACTGCGGACGGTCGGCGAGCTGGTGGACCACGCGCTCTGCGAGAAATAGACCGGCGGCCTTCGGGCCGATTATCCGGCCGGGCAGGGCACCGGGCGAGGGTGTTGTGGATCGAGGGCGTTGAGCAGGTAGGCGGCTGCGCGGGGATCGGCGACGATGCCGAGGTGATCGGCCCTGTCTTGCGAACAGCCTTCTTGCAGAACGATATTCGTCACCCCGTCACCGGGCAGCAGGCCGGACGTATAGGGCAGGACGACCTGGTCGTGGATGGTGACGATATTGGTGTAGCTGATGCCGGGGACATACATGCCGTCGGAATGCAGGTCGACCATCAGTGGCGAACCTGTCTGGGCTTCCTTCCCGGAGGGCTGGGCGGCCAACGCCGCTTCGAGGGCTGGGCCGACACCGAGCTGGGCGGCGTATTCGCGGGCGGTGGCCAACTGATCGCCGAAGGTGCCACTCCATACCGGAGCCAAGGAGACGTAGTTCTCGATCAGGGACGCACCCCCGAATCGTTTCGCGTAATAGTTCGGCAGCAGCGTGCCCAGGGAATGGCCGACGATATCGACCTTCTCGGCGCCGGTCGCGGCCTGTACCCGCTCGATGAAACCGCCGATGGTGCGCGCGTTCTGCTCCGGGGTGCCGGTCATCCCGCCGAGCGCCGAAACCGGCCATGGCAGGTCGAGAGCGCCGTAGGTCAGCGCGAAGACGCAGTAGCCTTCGTTCACCAGCAGCGGAACGATGGTGCCCCAATTGGTTTGGGCGCCGGCGCCGGCTCCGCCGTGCACCATCACCACCGGATTCGGGTGTGCCGCACCGGGTTTACAGTCCCAGTCATTGCTGCCGGGCAGCGAGCCGCCGGGATGAGCCAGCTCGGCACGAATGCCACTCCACGTGCTGTATTCCACCGGTAGTTCCGCCTGCGCGGGCCCGGCGCCCACACCCACCGTCACTGCTGCCGCGCACAGCAACGACCTGATTCGCCATCTCGACATGATGAAGCCCCCAATAGAACGTGTTTCAATTCTGCCCTTCCGGGGTGACTTTAGCGTGGAATCAGCTCTGGAGGTCCCGGTGCGACACAACGGATCATGCCTGGGGTTTGCCCCGGCACAGCTCGGTGTTCGGTATGTCGTCCGAAACCCAGTTCTTCCATTTCTCGTCGCTGGGATTGGAGGTGAGTTTGTCGCAGAGCGCGTCCCACCACGCGGCGGGCGCCGGAAGCTGCCATATCCCACCGCCCACGAACGGAGGCTTGCCGTCCAAGGAGACCCCCTGGGCAATAATGAAAACGCGACGACCGTCCTTGCTGAATTCGAGCAGCGGGGTTTGGCCGACCGGGGCGGTGACGATCGGTTGTCCGATCTGACCTCCGGTGTAGGCGTCCCAGAACCGCAGCGTGCGGTCTGTCGAGGCGGAGACGAGGTACCTGCCGTCGGGGCTGTAACCGACGGAATCGATGGGATCGTCGTGGCCTGTGAAGGGCTCGCCGACGGCGTCACCGCTTTCGGCGTCCCATTGGCGGATCGTCTCGTCGTCTGCGACCGCGATGCGCCGGCCGTCATGGCTGAGCGTCATGCTCGCGAAGAAGTGGCTCTCCATTGCCTTACCGACCGGTTGCCTTGTGGTGGTATCCCAGATGCGGACGGAATCGCTGCTGAGGGAATACAGCCGACGGCCGTCCTGGCTGAATGCGATTTTGTGCACGACATATTTGTGACCTGTCAGGGGATCGCCGATCTGCCGCCCCTCGGCCCAGTCCCAGAGTCGAACCGTATTGTCACTGCCTCCCGTTGCGAGTGTCTTCCCGTCCGGGCTGAACTCCACTGTGTTCAACGTGTCGTTGTGCCCCTTCATCGGCGCGCCACGCTGGCGCCCATTCGCTACATCCACGACTCGGATATCGTTGTCCCGGCCCACCACCGCGAGCCAGCGTTCGTCCGGGCTGAACGAGATCTGGGTGCCTCCTCGGAGTGCCTCGGACACGATCACGTCCCCGATCTGTTCACCGGTGTCGACGTCCAGCCGTCGCAGTACGTCATCACGAAGGACCAGAATTCGCGGACGATCCGTGTGGCTGTCCACCCCCTGCCTGGTATCCACCGACGCCGGCCCGATCGCCCTGCTGCCTCCTACCCTGGTGGTCAACGCCGCAGCGGGATCAGCGTGAATTACTTGGCCGGTATCGTCGGCCACTGCGACGATCCGGTCGCCGTCACGGGTGAAGGCGACGTACCGGACGGCCGCATTGAGTCCGAGCGGATTGCCTACCGGCTGACCGGTCTTCGAGTCCCACAGTCGTACGGTCTTGTCGCTGCCCCCTGTGACGATCCGGCCACCGTCCGGACTGAATGCCACCGATTGGACGTTGCCGAAATTGCCCGTCACCGGGTTCCCGACTGCGGCGCCGGTATCGGCGTTCCAGATCCGCAACGGTGTGCCCGCGCCCAGCAATGTACCGAGGCCGATGGTGTTACCGCCGGCGGCGATGAAGTGTCCATCGGGACTGAAGCTCAGACTCCGTATCGCTTCGCTGCGGCTGATGCGCGGGTCGCCGGCAGCTACCGTTTCGCCGAGTGCCGCGCCGCTGCGCGCATCCCAGAGCTTTACCGTCTTCTCGGTACCTGCTGAAGCCAGGCGATTCCCATCGGGGCTGAACGCCAGCGCCAGCACCTGTGTGACGCGCGCACCCAGCGATGGCCCTATCTTGCGCCCGGTCCGGGCATCCCACAGACCTGCGTGATCGCCCCAGCTTGCGGCGACCCGGTTACCGTCCGGGCTGACGGCAGCGGCTCGCAGTGAGTTCTTGCCGCCCGTCACCGGTGGCCCGATCGGCTTGCCCGTGGCTGAGTCCCATACTCGAATGATGTCGTCGCGGTGACTCAACGCGAGATACCGCCCGTCCGGGCTTGTCGCCACGACCGTGCCGTCGGCAGCGAGCGGCTCTCCGAGCGGCTTCGCCGTCTCCGTGTCCACCAGCTTGATTCCGGACGGTGTGTGCGTGGCAATCCGCCGACCGTCGGCGCTGAGCACACCACCTTGTGCAACCAGGTCGATGACCTTGTGCAAGCGCGCCTCGTTCCGCAACGTCGTTCCCAGCGCGCCGAGGTCGGGATCGGTCGAGATCTGCTGCGCTGCAAGCAATTTGTCGAGCGCCTCCAATTTGCCGCCGGGCCGGTCGCCGGCCAGCATCGCCTGCGCCTGCGAGGTCAGGCGCCCGGCGAAAATCTCTCTGCTTCGAGCAGCGGCATCATCGCGGGCGATGTCGGCCGATCGCCAATTGATCGCGGCCAAGACAGCGAGCACGACGGATACGACGCACACCATTGCCAGGACAGTTGACAGCCGCCTGAGTCGCCGTCCGGCCCGCCGCTCGTCGTCGAGTTCGGCCTCACGCCGGGCGGCAGCGTCGAGCAGGGCTCGCTTCTCCCTTTCCGCATGGGCCGCCTGCGCCGCGCGCACTTCCTCCGCGCGTCGCCGGTCGCGGTGGTCGCGTACGACGCCCGTGAGCACATCGTGGGTCAGTTCGATCCGCTGCGCGCCGTGGTATTCCTCGAGCCGCACCAGGCGCGAGCCGATCAGCCGAGCGAGTTCGTCGTCGGTCAGCCGTGACGGCACCGCGTCCTCACGGGCGTAGCTGTCGCGGAAACCCTTCTCGGTGATCAGTTCCGACTCGATGAACTCCGCGACTCGCGGTGACAGATCACGCACGCACGACGCGTAGTAGTTCGACAGAATGTCGCGCTTGGCATCCTCGACCAGCTGCTCGTCGAAGTGCGCCCGCCCACGACGCTTGCGCTCTTCGTTGAGCTCGCGGCAGAACAGGCTCAGCAGCGCGGGCTCCACGTCTGAGGCCGCGAGGTTGTCATCGATGTCGACCCACGAGGTATCCCGGCCGAGGTGAAGGTCCTCGCCGGCGATGATGCTCACCACTCGATGCGCGAGAGCATCGGTGATCAGATGCTCGGCCGGGTTGTGGACCGCCTCGAACGCCGCATCGGTGCGGAAGGGAAGCAGCCGCATCCGTGACCGTCCCAGCGCGGGAA
>NZ_JBHWZY010000196.1:0-9462 GCF_042727815.1 Nocardia sp. NPDC060220 | reverse complement strand
TGTCGTTGCGGACGACGGTCTGCTCGGCGTGGGCGAGCAGGGCGCGCTGGTCGACCTCGCCGAGGTTGCGGGAGGCGGGCAGCAGGGTTGCGATGGGCGAAGGCGTAGAGCCGTTCAGTGCCGATCAGCGCCCCGGTGATCGATATCCCTCGATCGATCCCTTTGCGCGCGTTGGTGATCGCGCCGGACTCGATGAGATCGACGACACCGTCGCCGATCATCCCGGAGTGCACGCCGAGATCGGAGCGATCGCCCAGCAGCCGAAGGACCGCGTCCGGCACCGCGCCGACGCCGACCTGCAGCACGGCGCCGTCGCCGATGTACTGCGCGGCGTGTCGGGCGATGGCGTCGTCGGTCGGGTCGGCGGCGGTCGGCGCGACGGCGACCGGTGCCCGCGAAACCCGCACGGCACAGTCGATGTCGGCGCTCGCGAGCAGCGCGCCGTGGGTGTAGGGCACCCGCTCGTTCACCTCGGCGATCACGACCCGCGCCTTCGTGACAGCGGCCCGCACGTAGTCGCTGATCAGCCCGAGGCTGTGGTTGCCGTGCGCGTCGGCGGGGCTCACCTGGACGAAGGCGACATCACAGCCGAGCGTGCCCGCCGCGATCATCGGCGCGACCCGGCTCACGTGGCACGGGATCACGGTCAGCTTGTGCGCCTTGGTCATCGACCGCAGCGTGCCGATCGCGCCCATGCTCGACAGGGCGAAGCTGTCGGCCGTCTCGGGCGTGAACAGTCCGGAGAAGCTGGTGGCGATGAACGCGTTGAGCCCGCCGATCTCGCGACCATCTGCGATCAACGCCTCGACCAGGGTGGTCGGCTCGCCGCACGCCTGACCGATGACGATGCGGTCGCCGTGGCGCAGGTAGCGGCCCAGATCCAGCTCTGTCGCCGCGACCGCGACGCTCACGCGCGGCCACCCGACGCCAGCAGCGCCTGCGCGCGGGCCAGGTGCGGACGATCGAGCATGGCGCCGCGATGACCGAGCGCGCCGACGCCGGGATGGGCGGCGAACAGGTCGACGATCTCCTGGGCCGCGGCCAATTCCGCGAGCGTCGGGGTGAACGCCGCGTTGATCACCTCGACCTGGTCGGGATGGATGGCGAGCATGCCGCTGTAGCCGTCGCGACGCACCCGCTCGGCTCTGGCCCGCAGCCCGGCCAGGTCGCGGAAGTCGCCCTGGATGGTCTCCACCGCCGCCACCCCGGCGGCGGTGGCGCCGAGCAGACACAGACTCCGTGCCAGCTCGTAGGTGAATCCGTAACTCCCGTCCGGATTTCGGTTCTCGGCGGCGCCGACCGAATCGGCGAGGTCCTCGGCGCCCCAGGTCATCGCGACCACCCGGGGCGCGCCGCGGTAGGAGCCGGTGGTGAACATGGCTTCGGCGGTCTCGGTCACCAACACGATGACCTTGGTGGAGCCCTGTTCGATCCCGGCGGCCACCTCCAGCGCGCTCAGATAGTGGTCGAGACGTTCGACATCGGCGCGACCGCGCGACTTGGGCAGCATGATGCCGCCGGGCCGAGCGGCGACGACGGCCGCCAGATCGGCCAGGGTGTGTGGTCCGTCGAGCGGGTTGACCCGCACCCACAGCCGGCTCGCGTCCGCAGGCCGTGCGGTGAGCAGATCGGCGATCATCGTGCGGGACTGCGCTTTCGCCGCGTCGAGGACGGCGTCCTCCAGATCGAAGATGACGATGTCGGCCGCGCTGGCCGCCGCCTTCTCCATCTTGCGCCTGCTGTCGCCTGGCGCGAAGAGCCAGGAACGCGCGCGAAAGGCTTCTCCGAGACTGGTCATTGCTGCTCCGATGCGGCGGTGGTGTGATGGGTCGTTATCTCGTCGAGTACTTCCGTGGTGTGGGCGCCGAGTCCGGGCGCGCCACCGGCGACCCGACCGGGGGTGCGGGAGAACCAGGTCGGCGGGCCGGGAAAGCGGACCGCGCCGTGCTCGGTCTGGACCGTCTCGAAGAAACCCGCCGTGTTCAGGTGCGGATCGTCGAAGAGTTCGTCGAGGGTGCGCACCGGGGCGGCCGGGATATCGAGCGCGCGCAGCAGGTCGAGCCATTGCTGGGTCGTGCGCTCGGCGAACGTCTCGCTCAGCAGGCCGTAGACGGTGTCGATCCGGGCCGCGCGCTGGGCCAGGGTGGCGAATTCCGGTCCGGCCCACGGTGGTCGGACCGCGTCGACGAACGCCGACCACTGTTTGTCGTTGTAGACCAGCGCGCTGACATAGCCGCCGTCGCTGGTCCGGTAGGGCTTGCGGTTGGGCGTGACGGCGCGGGGGTACACGGCGGGACCGAGCGGTGGGCTGAACAGTGCGCCGTTGGCGTGTTCGACCAGCATGAACGCGGCCATGGTCTCGAACATGGCGACCTCGACCTCCTGGCCCTCCCCCGTCCGCTCCCGATGGAACAGCGCCATGGTGGTGGCGTAGAGCGCAGTCAGCCCGGCCACCTTGTCGGCCAGGATGGTGCCGACGTAGCCCGCCGTTCCGGTCAACTGCTCCTGTGCGGAAAGCAGGCCGCTCTCGGCCTGGATGGTGTCGTCGTAGGCGGTGAAGTTCGCGTAGGGCCCGCGCCTGCCGTACCCGTAGCAGTTGGTGTAGACGATCGACGGATTGATCGCCGACACCGCGGCGTAGTCGAAGCCGAGTCCGGCGATCGCGGTGGCGCGCATCGAATGGACGAACACGTCGGCGTCGGCGATCAGCGCGCGCAGCGCCTGCTTGCCCGGCTCCGATCGCAGATCCAGGACCACGCTGCGTTTGCCCCGGTTCACATTGACGAACACCCCGCTCATCGCCGGGTCGGGGCCGACCGAGATGTAGCGGGTGTTATCCCCGGCGGGCGGCTCGATCTTGATCACGTCCGCACCCATGTCGGCCATGATCTGGGTGCAGTAGGGGCCCATGACCATCGCGGTCAGATCCAGGACACGCAGCTCGGACAGTGGTCCCGAGCGCGTCGTTGTTCGAGGTGCCATCACGGCTCGACCTCTCCTCCGTCACAGGGATCCGGCAGCCGAGAGATGTTGGCGGCCGGGCGGATTCGGCATCGGCGGAAGCCACATCCAGGAGCTCGCGCGTGCTCCGGGACAGCGGGACCGAGCCTATAGTATGAATCATTACAAGGATAGTGAGGGGAAGAAGTCGTGGACGACATCGACAACAGCGACCCATCGGGCTCGCACCCGCCTCGGCACGCGACCGTCGCCGGGGTATTCGACACCGCCCTGCGCGAGCGCCCGGACGCCGCCGCGGTGGAGGCGGTGTCGGGTGTCTGGACCTATGCCGAACTCGACGAACGGGCCGACCGGGCGGCGGGGGCACTGTGGTCGCTGGGCGTGCGGCCCGGCGACCGGGTCGCCGCGTGCCTGCCCAACGACCTCGACATCGTCGCCGCGTTTCACGGCGCGCAACGGATCGGCGCGATCTGGGCGGGGATCGGCGAGGCGCTCACGGCGAGTGAGCAGCGCTACCTCGACGAGCTCTGCGCCCCGATGGTCGTGCTCGCCGGGGAGCACTGCCGATTGACCGCGTCCACGTGCGTCGATTCCGATCGATGGGCGGACCTGATCGCCGCCGGGTCGGTCGCGCCGCGGGTCGAGGCCGACGTCGACGCGCCCGCCGCCATCGCCTTCACCAGCGGCACGTCGGGACAGCCCAAAGCCGTAGTGCACAGCCAGCGCAACCTGCTCCTGCCCGGCGCGACGCTCGTCGCCACGCGTGGCTGGGGCCCCGAACTGCGCAAGGGCGACAGCTTTCCGCTCACCATTCTCAACCTCATGGTCCTGTCCACCCTGCTCACCGCCCAGGCGGGCGGATGCGCGGTGGTGATGAACCGGCGCGACGTCGACGGTGTCGCCGAATGGATCGCCACGCGACGGGTCACCGTATGGAACGGCGCGCCCGCGCAGCTCTACGACCTCGCCCGCCGCCCCGACCTCGATCTCAGCTCGCTCACCGAGGTGTGGAGCGGCGGCGGCGACACCCCGGAATCGCTGCGACAGGCGTTCCACGCGGCGCACGGGCTCGTGCCCCGCGTCACCTACGGCCTGACCGAGGCACCGACCGTCGTCTCCATCGACCCGCCCCGCGCGGCCCCACGCCCCGGAACCTGCGGGCAGGTACTGCCGCAGTACACGGTCGCGGCCTACGACGACGACGGCCATCCGCTCCCTGCGGGCGAGCTCGGTGAATTGCGCCTCGACGGCGTCACCACCGGACCGTGGGCGCACCGGTGGCGACCGATGCTGGGTTACTGGGAACCCGAGGGCATTCGGGCACCGGCCCCCGGCCCGATCCCGACCGGTGACATCGGGACCGTCGACGCGGACGGCTGGCTGACCGTGCTCGACCGCAAGAAGCTCGTCATCATCCGAGGTGGCGCGAACGTCTATCCGCTCGAGGTGGAACGCGTCATCGCCGCCCACCCCGGCGTCGCCAAGGTCGCGGTCTGCGGCATCGCCGACGACCGGCTCGGCCATCGCGTCGCCGCCGTGCTCGAGCGCGCCGACGCCCCGATCGATATCGCCGAACTCACCGCGCTGTGCCGGCGCGAGCTCTCGCCGTACAAGGTGCCCGAGACCTGGTCGGTGGTCGATGCCCTGCCGGTCAACGCGATGGGCAAGGTCGAACGCACGAAACTGCCCGCGCTCGCCGCCCGGCGACCACACTCCACCGAAGCCTGAGGGAACCACCATGACACCCGAGCGCGACACGACCGCACGGCTTTTCGACCTCGACGGGCGGGTGGCGATCGTGACCGGCGCGTCGTCGGGTCTCGGCGCCGCGGTGGCGACGGCCCTGGCCGGCCTCGGCGCCCGGGTGGCGGTGGTGGCCCGACGCCGGGATCGATTGACCGAACTCGCCGCGCGCATCGACGGCCTCGCCATCGCGTGCGATCTGTCCGATCTCGACGGCAGCGGCGAGGGGCTCGAGGCGATCGTGCCCGCGGTCGTCGCCGCGCTGGGTCCACCGGAGATCCTGATCAACGCCGCGGGAACGATGTTCACCACCGAACGCGCCGAGGACGAACCCCTCGACGCCGTCCGTCGCACGATGGATCTCAACCTCGTCGCGCCGTTGCGGCTGTCGCAGCAGGTGTTTCCGCATATGCGCGCGCTCGGTCGCGGCACGATCGTGAACATCTCCTCGATCAGCGGGCGGGTCGGCATCCCCGGCATCCCGCAGGCGTCCTACGCCGCGAGCAAGGCCGGGTTGTCCGGGCTCACCGCCGAACTCGCGGTGCAGTGGGCGCGGCATTCGATCCGGGTGAACACGGTCGCGCCGGGCTTCTTCCGCAGCGAGATCACCGGGCCGCTCTACGAGAGCGAGCGCGCCACAGCGTATCTGCGGCGCAATACCCCACTGCCGAAGGAGGGCACCGCGCAGGACATCGTCGGGGCCGTGCTCTGGCTGGCGGGCGACGCGGGCAGCTACGTCACCGGCCAGACGATCGTGGTCGACGGCGGCTGGACCACCCGCTGACGCATTGAACAGTCAAGCATTGCTATCCTTAATAGGATTGACGTAATGTGCTCGCCATGGACGACACGACGGCGAAGTTCTCGGCGGTACTGATCGAAAAAGACGATGCGGGACGAAGAGTCGCGCTGACCAGCGTGGCCGAGTCCGCGCTCCCGGACGGCACCGTCGACATCGACGTCGAGTACTCGACACTGAATTACAAAGATGCCCTGGCGATCACCGGTGCCTCCCCCGTGGTGCGCAGCTTTCCGATGGTGCCCGGCATCGACCTAGCCGGCGTCGTCACCGACAGCGCGCACCCGGACTGGGCCAAGGGCGACCGCGTGGTACTCAACGGCTGGGGTGTCGGGGAAACCCACTGGGGTGGCCTCGCCCAGCGCGCCCGGCTCGACGGCGACTGGCTCGTGCCGCTACCCGAGGCGTTCACCGCCCGGCAGGCGATGGCCATCGGCACCGCGGGCTACACCGCGGGTCTGTGTGTGAGCGCGCTGCTCGACCACGGCGTGCGACCCGAGCAGGGCGAGGTCCTGGTCACCGGCGCGACCGGCGGAGTCGGCGGCATCGCGATCGCCCTACTCACCGCGGCCGGCTTCACCGTGGCCGCCGCGACCGGTAAGACCGACGAGGCCGACTACCTGCGCAACCTCGGTGCGGCCACGGTGCTCGACCGCGCCGAACTGGGTGCGGGCGGCAAGCCGTTGCAGAAGGAACGCTGGGCGGGGGTCGTCGACTCGGTCGGCAGTCACACCCTGGCCAATGCCTGCGCTCAGACCCGCTACGGCGGCGCGGTCGCTGCGTGCGGGTTGGCCCAGGGCATGGATTTCCCGTCCTCGGTCGCGCCGTTCATTCTGCGCGGGGTGACCCTCTACGGCATCGACAGCGTCATGGCGCCGCGCTCGCGACGCGACGCCGCCTGGTCCCGGCTCGCCCGCGATCTCGCCGCAGACACCATCGAGGCGATCGTCGAGGAGATCACGTTGGCCGACACCATCGCCGCCGCCGAGCGGCTCATCGCGGGCATGGTGCGCGGTCGCATCGTCGTCGACGTCAATCGATAATTCAGGAGCAGCTGTGAGCACGAAGCCGGACCGACCCGCGACCGCCCAACTCGATCTGTCCGATGTCGACCATCGGGTCGGTCAGCCGATCGGCGGCGGCCAACTGTGGGACCCGTGCAGTACCTCCGACATTCGCCGCTGGGTGATGGCGATGGACTACCCCAATCCCGTGCACTGGGATCACGAGTTCGCCAAGGAATCCCGCTTCGGCGGACTCGTCGCGCCGCAGTCGATCGCCGTGGCCCTGGACTACGGGCACGGTGCCGCGCCCGCCTGCGTAGGCCACATTCCCGGCAGCCATCTGATCTTCGGCGGCGAGGAATGGTGGTTCTACGGCTGCCCGGTGCGGCCCGGCGACACCCTGTTCCAGCAGCGCCGCTTCCACGACTACAAGGTCGCCGACACGAAATTCGCCGGACCGACCATGTTCTCGCGCGGCGACACCACCCACACCAACCAGCACGGCGTCCTGGTGGCGCGCGAACGGTCCACCGCGATCCGCTATCTCGCCGCCGAGGCCGCCGAACGCGGGCTCTACGAGAACCAGTTCGGCGCAGTGAAGAGCTGGACCCCGGCCGAACTCGGCGCGGTCGACGCGCTGCGCAACGACTGGCTGCTGTCCAACCGCCACGGAATCTCGCCCCACTTCGACGAGGTGAAGGTCGGCGACACCCTTCCGCGCCGGGTGATCGGACCGCACACGGTCGCCAGCTTCACCACCGAGTACCGGGCGTTCCTGTTCAACATCTGGGGCACCTTCGGCTGGGTCGCCCCGCCGGGCATCGCCGACCCGTGGGTGTATCAGGACCCGGGCTGGGTGGAGGGTTTCGCCTTCGACGAGGAGGGCGCCAAGATCGATCCGCGCAAGCGGGACGGGCTCTACGTCGGCCCGTCGCGCGGGCACATCGACGCGGACAAGGCCAGCGAGGTCGGGATGGCGCGCGCCTACGGCTACGGCGCCACGATGGGCGCCTGGTGCACCGACTACCTCGCCTATTGGGCGGGTTACGACGGCATGGTCCGCCACTCCAAGGCGAATTTCCGGCTGCCCGCCTTCGAGGGCGATGTGACCTACTTCGACGCCGAGGTGATCGGTAAGGACGCGGAGTCGGCCTGGGGCGTGCCGATCGTGCAGATCAAGCTGCGCCTGACCAATCAGGACTTCGGTGTGCTGGTGGACTGCACCGCCGAAGTCGAGTTGCCGTTCTAGCGGCGCCGAGACGAATCCGCGAGAGAGGCCGATGATGGGCGTGGAGTCCGAAACCGTATCCGCACAGGCTGTTTCGCTCGTGGCGGGACCCGACCTGAGCAGTGAGCCCGGCCTCGGGCCGCTCACGCTGCCCGGGTTCCTGCGCACGGTGACCCAGAAGTACGGCGATCGCGAGGCCGTGATCGCCGCGTCCGCACAGGGCGAGATCCGGTGGACCTACACCGATCTGTGGGAGCGCGCCGTCGAGGTCGCCACGGCGCTGCGCGCCACCGGCCTCGGCAAGGACGGCCGGGTCGGGGTGCTGATGACCAACCGGCCCGAATGGATCGCGGCGATGTTCGGCGCCGCGCTCGCGGGCGGGGTCGCCGTGGCCCTGAGCACCTTCTCCACCCGCGCCGAACTGGAATTCCTGCTGCGCGAGTCCAGCGTCTCGGTGCTGCTGTTCGAGCGGACCGTGGCGGGCAAGGACTTCGCGGCGATCCTGGCCGAGCTCGAGCCCCGGATCGCCACGGCCGAGCCCGGCGCGCTGGACTCGACCGAATTCCCCTTCCTGCGCAGGCTCGCGATGATCGGCGAGCCGACGCCGAGCACCGCGATCCAGACCTGGACCGACTTCCTGGCCGACGGCCACGGCACCCCCCGCGCGCTGGTCGAGGCCACCGCCGCGGCGGTGCGGCCCTGCGACGCGGCGGTGCTGTTCTTCTCCTCCGGCTCGACCAGCACGCCCAAGGGCATCCTCAGCGCGCACGCCGGGGTGACCATCCAGATGTGGCGCTTCCAGCGCATGTTCGCCTTCACCCCCGCCGACAATGTGCGGTGCTGGGCGGCCAACGGCTTCTTCTGGTCGGGCAATTTCGGTCAGGCGCTGGGCTCGACGCTCGCGGCGGGCGGGGTCCTCGTGCTCCAGCCGACCTTCGACGCCGCCGAGGCACTGGATCTGATGGCGGCGCAGCGGGTGAACTTCCCGGTCGCCTGGCCACACCAGTGGGCCCAGCTCGAGGCCGCCCCCAACTGGGCCACCGTCGATCTGAGCAGTATGCGGTTCGTGGACTACGACACCCCGGTCGCCCACCATCCCACCGTCTCGACCAGGTGGTACGAACCCGGCCACGCCTACGGCTGCACCGAAACCTTCACGATCGCCACGTGTTTCCCCGCCGACACCCCGCCCGAGGTGCACGCGGGCAGCAGCGGCCTGGCCCTGCCCGGCATGACGATCAAGATCGCCGACGCGCTCACCGGCGAGATCGTCGCGCGGGGTGCGCGCGGGGAGATCTGTGTGAAGGGCCCCACCCTGATGCTCGGCTATCTCGGGGTCCGGCGCGAAGACACCTTCGACCCCGACGGGTACTTCCACACCGGCGACGGCGGCTACCTCGACGACACGGGCCGGCTCTACTGGGAGGGCCGGCTCACCGACATCATCAAGACCGGCGGGGCGAACGTCTCACCGCTCGAGGTCGACGCGGCCCTGAACAACCATCCCGGAGTGAAGGTCACCCGCACGGTCGGCGTCGCGCATCCGACCCTCGGCGAGGTGGTCGTCGCGTGCATCGTGCCGCACGCCGGGGCCGAGCCCGCGGCCGAGGAGATCCGCGCCTTCCTCAAGGCGCAGCTCGCCAGCTACAAGGTGCCGCGCCACGTGCTGTTCTTCGACGACGCCGACATCGCGCTCACCGGCAGCGCCAAGATCAAGTCCAGCGATC
>NZ_JBHWZY010000195.1:0-9486 GCF_042727815.1 Nocardia sp. NPDC060220 | reverse complement strand
GTGCTGGAACGGGGTGTTCGTATCCACGATCACCTCGTGCAGATCCCAGATCCGGGTCAGGCCGTCGCCCACCGGTTCGTAGATCTTCTCGGCGCCGTGGCCACGCTGGACCGTCTGCATCCGAACTGTGGTGGGGGACAACTTGTCTCGGAGCAACTCGACGGCTTTCGTCGCGCCCGCACCGATGCTGCCGCAGGTGAAGACGTCGACGAAGATGTCGCCGGACTCCGGATAAGTGTGAATCGAGGCGTGAGACTCCGACAACAGCGCGAGGACGGTCACCCCCTGCGGATCGAACTTTTTGTGAACGACTTCGCAGATGGTGACGCCCGCCGCGATCAGAGACTCACGCAACGCCGATTCGAGTCGTTCGAGATCGTCACACAGGGCTGTGTCGACGCCACCGAACTCGGCCAGCACATGCCAACCGGTGAATTCCGCCGTCATGGGCAAACTCACTCTCGCTCAGCGCCCGAGACATGAACGGTCAAGGGCGGAAAACCATTGAAGGACACCGACGAATAACTCGCGGTATAGGCGCCGGTGTGCAGGATCTGAATCCGGTCACCGGCTCGCAACGTGGTCGGCAGAAGGACCTTCGTGCGTTGATACAGTACATCGTCGCCGTCGCAGGTCGGACCCGCGACCACCGCCTCCGACACCGGATCGCCGTCGCGATCGGTGACGAAACGGTAAGCGATGTACTCGTTCTCGGTCTCGGCCATACCGTTGTATCGGCCGATGTCGAGATACACCCAGCGCCGGCCATCCGGCGCGAATCGCACGCCGACGACCTCGGCGTGCACAGTGCCCGCGTTACCCACCAGCGCACGGCCGGGTTCCACGATCAGGCCGATGGCCGCGGGCAGGAACTCGGCGGCGGCACCGGAGATGGCGGCCGCGATCGCGTCGAGTTCGGGGGCGGCGTCGACGTAGGAGATCGGCAGACCGCCACCTACATTGACCGCCGTGACGTGAATGTCCTTGTCCGCCAACGCCGTGACGATCGCACCCGCCTGCTCGATGCCGATCCGCCATGCGGCGGGGTCGAGCTGCTGGGAGCCGACGTGGAAATAGGGGCCGCCGACCCGTAGACCCAGATCCCGGGCGCGCACCAGCAGCCGCAGGGCTTCGGCGGGCGCGCACCCGAACTTGGTGCCGAACGGGGTCCGTGATTCGGGGGCCGAGGACAGGAACCGGCACTCGACCTCGGAGCCGGGCGCGTGCTCGGCGATGCGGTCGAGGTCGTCCTCGGTGTCGAAGGCGTAGCGGCGCACCCCGAGGGCGAAGGCGCGCGCGATATGGGCGCTCTTCTTGATCGGGTTGCCGTAGCAGAGCCGCTCGGGCGCGACACCGAGGTCGAGGCACTGGTCGATCTCGCCGATGCTGGCGACGTCGAATTCGGCGCCCTCGTCGTCGAGCAGGGTGATCAGTTCCGCCACCGGCGCCGCCTTGACCGCGTACCGGATCCGGGTGCCGACAGCGACGGCGGCGTCGAGGGTTCGGTAGTTGGCACGTACCCGCTCGGGGTCGATGACAAGGTACGGGGATTCGGGCACAGGTGAACTTTCGGTCGGCAGCCGGGAGAGACTATCAGCGGCGCCTACCCAACAACGAATCCGTCAAACATTCGTCATATTCGTCATAGGCAACTGGTATTACTCATCCCGCCGTGACTGTGACCTCGTCGAACACCACCTCGCCCGCGGCATCGGATTCCTCGAGATCCACGATCGCCGTGACCGCCCAGCCGTGATCACCCGCGGGGTCGTCGATCACCTGGCGGACATGCCAGAAACCGGGCCGCTGCTCGATCCCGAACAGTTGTGGGCCGCGCGCGTCGGGGCCGGTGCCGATCGTGGCGTACTCGTCGAAATAGGGGGCGAAGTCCTCGGCCCAATCGGGGCCGGTGCCGAGTTGGTCGAGTTCGTACCAGCGGTGTCGCGACGCCAGCTCCACCCGGCGGAACATGGCGTTGCGCACCATGATCCGGAAGGCGCGTTCGTTGGCGGTGATCGGGCGCACCGTTTCGGCACCGAACGCTATCTGCTGGGCGTCGTTCTCGGCGCCGGGGTTGGTGAGCTGTTCCCACTCGTCGAGCAGGCTCGAGTCGACCTGGCGGATGAGTTCGCCGAGCCATTCGGTGAGGTCGTCGAGATCCTCGGTGCGGGCGGCGTCGGGCACGGTGCGGCGCAAGGCGCGGTAGGCGTCGGCGAGGTAGCGCAGGACCACGCCTTCGGAGCGGGTCAGTTCGTAGTGCGAGATCAGTTCGGCGAAGGTCATCGCGCGTTCGATCATGTCGCGCACCACCGACTTCGGTGACGGCGCGAACTCCGACACCCACGGGTGGCCGGCCCGGTAGGTCTCGAACATCGGATCGATCAGCTCGGCCAGGGGCTTGGGCCAGGTGACTTCCTCGAGCAGCTCCATGCGCTCCTCGTATTCGATCCCGTCGGCCTTCATCTCGTTGACGGCGACACCACGAGCCTTGTGCTGCTGGGCCATCAGTAGCTGGCGCGGGTCCTCGAGGGTCGCCTCGATCAGCGAGACGACGTCGAGTGTGTAGGTGGGACTGTCGCGATCGAGCAGGTCGAACGCGGCCAGCGCGAACGGTGACAGTGGTTGGTCCAGCGCGAAATCGCGTTGCAGGTCGACGGTGAGCCGCGCCATCCTGCCCTTCGCGTCGGGCTCGGACAGTTGTTGCACCACACCGGCATCGCGCAGCGACCGGTACAGGCGCAGGGCTCGCAGGATGTGCTTGCGTTGCGCGGGACGCGGCTCGTGGTTGTCCTCGAGCAGGTGACGCATCGCGTAGAAGCAGTTGCCCGGGCGGGCGATCACATTGAGCAACATCGAGTTGGTCACCGCGAAGCGCGACACCATCGGCTCGGGCGGGGCGGCGATCAGCCGGTCGAAGGTCTCCTCGCTCCACGAGACGAAACCCTCCGGCGGCTTGCGACGCACCACTTTTCGCTGCTTCTTCGGGTCGTCACCCGCCTTGGCGATGAGGCGGGTGTTCTCGACCTCGTGCTCGGGAGCCTGCACCACCACGGTGCCCATCGTGTCGTAGCCCGCGCGACCCGCGCGCCCGGCGATCTGATGGAACTCACGCGCTTTGAGCCTGCGGGTGCGCACACCGTCGTACTTGGTGAGACCGGTGAACAACACGGTACGGATCGGGACGTTGATGCCGACGCCGAGGGTATCGGTGCCGCACACCACTTTCAGCAGCCCGTCCTGAGCGAGCTTCTCCACGAGGCGGCGATATTTGGGCAGCATCCCCGCGTGGTGCACACCGATGCCGTGACGGATCAGCCGCGACAGCGTCTTGCCGAAGCCCGAGGCGAACCGGAACTCGCCGATGGCGGCGGCGATCGCGTCCTTCTCGGCACGGGAGGCGAAGTTCACGCTCGTCAGCGCCTGCGCGCGTTCGAGCGCGGCGGCCTGGGTGAAGTGCACGACGTAGACCGGCGCCTGGTGGGTGGTCACCAGCTCTTCGAGAGTCTCGGTGATCGGGGTGCGCACATACGAGAACGTCAGTGGGACAGGACGTTCGGTGCCCGCGACCACCGTGGTGGAGCGGCCGGTGCGCGCCTCGAGATCGGCGGCGAAGAAGTCCACTTCGCCCAATGTCGCCGACATCAGCAGGAATTGGGCGCGGGGGAGTTCGATGATCGGCACCTGCCACGCCCAGCCGCGGTCCGGGTCGGCGTAGAAATGGAACTCGTCCATCACGATCTGCCCGACCTCGGCTGCCGCGCCCTCGCGTAACGCCAGGTTCGCCAGGATCTCGGCCGTGGCGCAGATGATCGGGGCGTCGGCGTTGACCGCCGCGTCACCGGTCACCATGCCCACGTTCTCCGCGCCGAACACCTCACACAGCGCGAAGAACTTCTCGCTGACCAGCGCCTTGATCGGCGCGGTGTAGTAGCTGCGCTGCCCGTTGGCCATGGCGAACAGGTGCGCGCCGACCGCTACCAGAGACTTTCCGGAGCCGGTCGGCGTCGCCAGGATGACATTGGACCCCGACGCCAACTCCATCAGCGCCTCGTCCTGCGCTGGATACAGGGTTGTGCCCTGCTCGGCAGCCCACGCCGCGAACGACTCGTAGAGCGCGTCGGCGTCGGTCCCGGGAATTTCCAGTAGGTCGGTCAGATCCACTCCGACCACCCTAGTGGGTGTGGGGGTCAGTCTTTACCTTCGCCGGAGGTGTCGTCGTAACCACCCTGCTCGGCCAGGAAGCGCTCGAACTCCGCCCCTAGTTCCTCGCCACTGGGCAGTTCACCGTCGGCGGCCAGCAGGCTGGACTGGCGTTCCTGGGCGGTGACGAAGCTGTCGTACTGGCGTTCCAGCGCTGTGACGACCGTCTCCACCTCCTCGTTGCCCGCGATGTGCTCGGCGACCTGCTCGCGCACGCGCGCGGCCGCCTCGCCCAGCGCGGAGAGCGGCAGATCCAGGCCCGCGTTGTCGGCGAAGTTCTCCAGCAGCGTCTGCGCGGCCTCGGGGTAATCGGTCTGGGCCAGGTAGTGCGGCACGTGCACCGAGAATCCGAGCGATTCGTGGCCGTGCTGCGCCATCCGGTACTCGAGCAGCGACGACGCGCTGCCCGGCACCTGCAACTCGCCCGGCCAGCGCTGGTGCTCGCCGATCAGCGAACGATCCGAGGAATGCGCGGTGACACCGAGCGGACGGGTGTGCGGGATCGCCATCGGAATCGCCGACAGGCCGATCGTGCGGCGCACACCGAGCTGTTCGGCCAGCAGCCGCACCGCAGTGGTGAACTTCTCCCAGCGCAGGTCCGGTTCCAGGCCCGAGAGCAGCAGGAACGGGGTGCCCGCGGTGTCGCGCAACGCCCACAGGTTCAGTTCCGGTTCCGCGTAATCGGCGAAATGATCGGTCTTGAACGTCATCAGCGGGCGGCGCGACCGGTAATCGAGCAACTCGTCGACATCGAACGACGCGACCAGCTCCGATTCGAGGCTCTCGCGCAGATGGGTCGTCGCCAGACGCACGGCGTGCCCGGCGTCGGTGAAACCTTCCAGACCGTGCACCAGCACGGGGCCCGCACCGTCGTCCGAGGACAACTGCGGCGCCGGAAACTCCAGTTCGTACATATGCGACTGGTCATCCATCGCGTTTCTCCTTCCTGCGCGGTCCACCATCGCTCGCGGGGTGGGGAAGCGGATCTCCATTGTCCCCCACGCGAGCAGTGCCATCACACACGGCCGGGGACGGCTCGTCCTGTTAGGCAACAGCATGGACACCTCGCGCATTCCCGCCCGGCGCGGGGGACCGGGGTGTGCCGCGCCGCCGCCCGGCGTGGCGCGACCGGACCGATCGAGGCGGTGGGGCACAGTGGACGGTGTGAACGTGGCGCAGGCGACACCGATCCGCGCGGGTGATCCGGGCCTGCGCCGCTGGTGGCTGGGGTTGGTGGCCGTGTCCTTCGCGCTCACCGGGTGTGCGCAGAGCGTCAGCGGGACACCGGTCGCCGAGAGCGCGGTATCGGTGCGGCAGATCGATGGTTCGCTGGCCGAGCTGCTGCCCGCGCCGTCGCAGTTTCCGGCCCGGTATCCGGCGGTCGTGCTGCCCGCGCAGGCGGCGACGGCGGCCGCGGCCGATCTCGACGGAGTGGGGGCGGGCGCGACCGTCAGCCCGGCGAAATGCACACCGGTCGAGGCAGAGCCCGGCGGGGAGCCCGCGGCGGTGGCGGTCGGGACCGATGACGCGAGCCGGGCCACCCTGACCGTCGAGTTGTCGCGGAGCGCCGAACCGGTGTCGTCGCTGCGCGATCGACTCGGTGAGTGCGGGCTGATCCAGGTTCGGCGGGCGGGTGCGGGGTCCACCGTCACGACCGCGCTCGACCGGACCGCGCCGACCGGTACCGACGACGCGATAGCGTTGCGGCGCACCGTGGTTCCCGAAGTCGGCGGTGCGGGGCTGACGCAGACGATGCAGACCTCGATCGGGCAGATCGGCGACGTGCGCATCACGGTGACGTCGATGACCTTCGGTGCGGGACAACCGGATACGGCCGCAGTGGACGAGATGTTCGCCACCACCGCCGCCGCCGTACGCGGTAGCTGAAGCGCCTACCACCAGGCGGTGACAGGTTCGCCCGCCGCGCATGGCCGGGAGCGGGATCGGTCCACAGCTTCGGCGCTACACACAGGGCGGATGAAAGCCCAGGTCGGTGCACCCGGTGTGGGGGAGCCGGCGGGCACCGTGGAGCCATGACGCCTTCGACGAACCCCACCCGCCGGGTCAAGCGCTCCGGACCGTTTCCCCGCGCACTCGGCTGCGCCGAATCCACTCCCCGCTATCCCGGCGGGCTGCCGCGCCCACCGCTGCGGGTCGACGAACCCGGTGAGCTGATCGCCGCCCTGCCCGCGATGCTCGGCTTCGTCCCCGAACGGTCCCTCGTCGTCGCCGTGCTGCACGAGGTGGCGGGCGGTGCGGCCGAGGCGATCGAGGCGGTGGTGCGCTTCGACCTCGACGTGGCCACCGACATCCGGCTGCTCGACCAGTTCACCGCCTGCCTGGCATCGATCTGCCTGCGCGAAGAGGCGACCGGGGTGCTCGCCGTCTTCGTCGAGGACCGTGCCGAGTTCGAGAGCGAGGAGGTCCTGCGCGCGGCCGAATTGATCGACGTACTGGCCGAGGACGGAATCGCGGTCCGCGGCGCCTGGTCGGTTCCCGCGATCGCGGCGGGCGAACGCTACCGCAGTGTGTTCGGCCTGGTCGGGACCGGCCTGGTCGCCGATCCGTCGTCCTCGATCGTGGCCGTGTCACATGTGCTGGAAGGCAAGCAGATTCGTGGCTCGCGTCAGGAGATGACGGCGCTGATGGTTCCCGACGAGCTGCTGAGCGCGCGCGTGCGCGCTCAGCTCGGGCCCGCGGACGCGCGCTACCGGGGTGGGCTGGCGGCGGCGACGCGCGCCGGTAACGCCCTGGCCTACCAGCGGCGGGCACTGGAATGGGTGCTGTGGCAGATCGCCGACACCGCGTCCGGCGCACCGCGTGCCGCACGCGAACTCGCGCGACTGGCCGCGACCCTGCGCGACCGGCCGATCCGCGACGCCGTGTACGGCCTCGCGGTCGGCGATCACGCCGAAGCCGCCGAGCGGCTGTGGGCGCAGTTGGCCAGGGCGACACCCGGTACCGACCGCGCCGAAGCAGCGTCGCTGCTCGGCTTCAGTGCCTACCTGCGCGGCGACGGACCGTTCGCCGGCGTCGCGATCGGCGCCGCCGTCGAGGCCGACGCCGAGCACGCGATGGCGGTGCTGCTGGAGACCTCGCTACAGACCGGACTGCGGCCCGAACGGCTGCGCAGACTCGCGCTGTGTGGTCACCAGATCGCCGCCGA
This sequence comes from Nocardia sp. NPDC060220, assembly GCF_042727815.1. Classification (NCBI taxonomy): domain Bacteria; kingdom Bacillati; phylum Actinomycetota; class Actinomycetes; order Mycobacteriales; family Nocardiaceae; genus Nocardia; species Nocardia sp. NPDC060220. The sequence continues at coordinate 2,120 of NZ_JBHWZY010000195.1, read as the reverse complement.
TCTCGGGGTCGACATCGGCCCGATCACCCGGTGAGGCAGGCAGGTCAGCGAGCGCTGTGGGCCTTCGTGCCGAGGGAACGCAGGAAATCCCAGGCGTCGGAGACGATCTCGTCGAGGTCGTTGTGCTCGGGTCGCCAGCCCAGTTCGGCGACCGCGCGGTCACTGGAGGCGATCAATACGGCCGGGTCACCCGCGCGGCGCGGCGCGTCGATCGTCTCGATCGGCAGACCGGTGACCCGCTCGCACGCCGAGATCACTTCGCGCACCGAGAAACCCGTGCCCGAACCCAGGTTGCAGATCCGGTGCGTGCCCGGCTGCGACGACGACAGCGCGAGCAGATGCGCCTGCGCCAGGTCGCGGATGTGGATGTAGTCACGCACGCACGTACCGTCCGGCGTCGGCCAGTCGGTGCCGTACACCGAAATGGCCTTGCGATGACCCAGCGCCACCTGCAACACGAGGGGGATCAGATGCGTTTCCACCACCCGGTTCTCGCCGAGCCCGGCATAGGCGCCCGCCACGTTGAAATAGCGCAGGCTGGTCGCGGCCAGATCGTGCGCCACCGCGTAGGAGGTGATGGCGTGATCGATGGCCAGCTTGCTGGCGCCGTAGGGATTGGTGGGGCGCGTGGGCGAGGCCTCGGTGATCGGGACCTGCTCGGGCTCGCCGTACACCGCGGCGGTGGAGGAGAACACCAGGCGGGGGGTTCCGGTCTCACGGATCGCCTCGAGCAGCGTGAGCGTTTTCACGACGTTGCCGTGCCAGTACTTCTCCGGCTGCTCCACCGACTCACCGACCAGCGACTGCGCCGCGAAATGCAGAACACCGTCGAAGGATTCGGCACGCAGCAGATCGGGGGCGGCGACAGCGATATCACCGTCGACGAACCGGGCACCGGCCGGCACACCGTCGGCGTTACCGGTCGAGAGGTCATCGACCACGACCACCTCGTGGCCCTCTTCGAGCAGCACGGCGGCGCAACCGCCACCCACGTAGCCGGCGCCGCCGGTGACAAGAAGTTTCACGAATCAGACCAGCCTCACCTGGACGGCATGCGCCATCTCTTCGGACAGTTCGAAACCGTTGTGGCCCGGCACCGTGATCAGTACCGCACCCGGCTTGGTCTCCACGGTAACGCGTGCGTCGGGCACCACGCCCGCCTCACGCAACCGCCCGATGACCTCCGGGTCGGTCTGGATGTGTTCGGCCAGCCTGCGCACGACCACCGCGTGCAGCGCGCCGTTGGGCAGATCGGAGAGCCGGATCAGCTTCTCCTCGGCGGCGGGCACGTCGCCGAGGCCGAGTTCGTCCAGACCGGGGATGGGGTTGCCGTAGGGCGAGGTGGTCGGGTGGTTGAGCACCTCGATCAGGCGCCGCTCCACCTCCTCGCTCATCACGTGTTCCCAGCGACACGCCTCGGCGTGGACGTTCTCCCAGTCCAGACCGATGATGTCGACCAGCAACCGCTCGGCGAGCCGGTGCTTGCGCATCACCGAGACGGCCATGGACCGGCCCTTGTCGGTGAGCTCGAGATGGCGGTCGCCCGCGACGAGCAACAGGCCGTCGCGCTCCATCCGCGCGACCGTCTGGCTCACCGTCGGACCACTCTGCTCGAGGCGTTCGGCGATGCGTGCCCGCAACGGCACCACGCCCTCTTCCTCGAGGTCGTAGATGGTACGGAGATACATCTCCGTGGTGTCGACCAGATCCTTCACCTGATACCCCTTCGTCAGCACGAATTCTACCCACGCGCGAACGCCGGTCCGCCCGTCGGACCAGCGGCCCTATTTCTACTGCATGTCAACGCCGCACGGGGGCCGCTGCTTCCGGCTAGCGTGGCGACCATGGTCACGTCGCCGCGCAGCGAAACCAGTGGGACCGTCGTGTGGACCGAGCGATTCCTCGGCTACACCTGGAGTCCAGAGCATCCGATGAAGCCGGCGCGCCTGCAATACACCATGTCGCTGGCCGAAAGCCTAGGTCTTCTCGATGGTGTCGAGCCGTTGGCACCCGACGCGGCCACCCAGGCCGATCTGATGCGGGTCCACAGCAGCTCCTACATCGAGGCGGTGCGCCGGGCCGGACAGGGCCCGCCGACGCCCGAGGATGTCCTCTACGGG
>NZ_JBHWZY010000194.1:0-9517 GCF_042727815.1 Nocardia sp. NPDC060220 | reverse complement strand
GGGTGAAGCCCCAGCGCCGGAAACGATGAATCACCTGCCGAGATGCGGGACCGTAACTCCTCGCACTCGCTACCGGTTACCGCGCGCCGGTCAGCGCTCGAGGCGGTTACCCTCGGGCGGTGTCAGCGAACCCCGAAGACGAACTGCTCGCCGTCTACGACGCCGAGGGGCTGGTGATCGGCGAGGCCGATCGAGGCACCGTCTACCGCGACGGCCTGTGGCACGCGAGCGCGGGCGTTCTCGTGCGATCGTCCGACGGAACCCGCGTGTACGTCCACCGGCGCACCGACACCAAACTCGTCTTCGCGGGCATGCACGACTGCCTCGCGGGCGGGGTGGTCGACGCCGGTGAGAACCCGTCCGACACCGCGATCCGCGAACTTCGCGAGGAGCTGGGCATCGCCGTCCCCGCCGGCACGGTACTTCCGTTGCGCGCCACCGCGTCCTGGGACGGCGACTGGGCGGGCCGCGCGCTGCGTTGCCACCTGTTCGGTTACGAGTACCGCTGCGACGGTCCGTTCGTCCACCAGCCGTCCGAGATCGCGGACGGCTGGTGGTGGACCGATGCCGAACTGCGTGCGTATCTGCGTGATCCGGCGTGGCCGTTCGTTCCCGACACACGGGCGGTCCTGGACGGTCTGCTCATCGGAGACGACGGCGCGCGGCCCTGACTCAGTCGAGCGCGCGCAGCGATTCCTCGTCGCGCGCCACCACCGCGCCGCCGTCGGCGGTGAGCACGATGGGCCGCTGGATCAGTTTCGGATGCTGTGCCAACGCGTTCAGCCACCGGTCCCGGTCGGCCTCGGTGCGCCCCCATTCCGCCATTCCGAGATCCTTGGCGATCTGCTCGCCGGTGCGGGTGATATCCCAGGGCTGCGCACCCAGCCGCGTGAGCACCGCCCGCAGTTCCTCGACGGTCGGGGTATCATCGAGGTAGCGGCGCACGGTGTATTCCACGCCGGCCGCGTCGAGGTGCGCGGTGGCGTTGCGGCTCTTCGTGCAGCGCGGGTTGTGCCAGATCTCGGTCTGCCCAGATGTCATCTTCGCAGCGTAGGTCACCTGTACTGCGGGCACGCTCGCACGTGGCGATACTGGGATCATGAGCGATTCCGCGTCTCCCGAAAACCCTTACGGCACACCGACGACCACCGGCCCCGAGCCGATCCGCTCCTTTCAGTCCCAGCTCAATACCCTCATCCGCGGCCTGCTGAAGGTGCCGGTGCTGTCCGGCATCGTCGGCAAACGGCTGGCCACCCTGCATGTGGTCGGCCGCAGATCCGGCGCCGTCTACGACGTCCCGGTGGCCTACACCGTGCACGGCGGCGACTTGCTGATCGGCACGGCGCTGCGGCCGTGGGTGAAGAATCTCCAGGGCGGCGCGCAGGTGCGCCTGTCGCGTGGCGGGGCACCCGAAACCTTCACCGCCACCGTGTACACCGACGAACAGCACGTTCTGGAGCTGTTCGCGGTGATCGCGCGCGACAACGAGCAGAACGCGAAGTTCAACGGCATCGGCTACCTCCCCGACGGCGAACCGTCCAAGGCCGACATCTACCAGACCTGGCAGCAGGGCGGTGTGGTCATCGGCCTGACTCCGCGCTGAACGCACGGCGACGGTCCATCGGCCGTGCGATGGACCGTCGCGCGTGGGTGAACTACTTACCGCCCTCGGTCGGGGTGACCTGCGCGGGCTGGTAGCTCGCACCCGTCACGTCCACCCCCGCGGCCTTCAATCGGTCCAGCGCCTTGGTGACGTACTCGGTGGTGTAGGCGTCGGCATCGGGGTTCTTGGTGAGAACCGTTGCACCCTCGGCGTTCTTGGTGTTCTCGGCGATCGAGACCGTGCGATCCCATGCGGTCTTGTCGAGGGTGCCGATGCCCGCGGGTGAGGGCCAGATCAGCTTGTTCACCTCGTTGATCTGCCACTGCTGGTGCCCGGCGCCGAGCGTGGCGCCCGCGGCGACGGTGATGTCGCGGCACTTGTCGAGGTTGTCGCGGCAGAACGCCCAGCCCTGGAGCGAGGCGGTCAGGAACTTCACTGTCTGATCCTGGTACTCGCTGTCCTTCAGCTTCTCGGTGTTGGCCCACAGCGCGTCCTGCAGCATGGCCACACCTTCGTCGTTCCAGTCGATGGTGGTGAAATCGTCTGCGGTGTAGAGCTTTCCGGTGGCCGGATTCTTGGTTTCGAGCAGCTGGGCGTACTCGTTGTAGGACATGGCCTGAGCGGCGGCGATGTCCTTGGCGAGGAAGGCGTTCATGTCGAACTGCTGCTGGACCAGTTTCACGTCTTTGGCCGGGTCGATGCCCACCTTGGTCATCCCGGCGAAGAGCTCGAATTCGTTGCCGTAGCCCCAGTTTCCGACGGTCTTGCCCCGCAGCGCGGCGGGCCCGGCGATGTTCTCGGACTTGAACGAGACCTGCTTGGTGCCCGATTTCTGGAAGATCTGAGCGATCTCGGTGATCCCGGCGCCCGCCTCCCGCGACGCGAGGGCCTTGGGTACCCAGGCCACCGCGTAGTCGGCCTGGCCCTGGGCGAGCACCGTCTGGGGGACGATGTCGGTGCCGCCGTCGAGGATCTCCACCGACAGGCCCTGTTCCTTGTAGAAGCCCTGGTCCACCGCGGCCAGGTAGCCCGCGAACTGCCCCTGTTTGAACCATTGCAGCTGCAGGGTCACCTTGGTGAGGCCGTCGGCGGTGGTCTCGGAGCCACTGTCGGTGGTACTACAGCCGGTCAGCGCGGCGGCGGCCACGGCGGCCAGCGCCAGCGCGGTGCGCAACCGGAGTGCGGTCTCGGTCATGGATTGATCTCCCTCATCGGATCGTGGACAGCAGTGGGGTTCGGGGTCGACGGGTGAGTTGTTCGAGCAGCAGGACGGCGGCCAGGAACACCAGGCCCACGCACATCGCACCGACGACGTAGGCCCAGGCCCGCGGATAGGCGGTGTTGGCCGCGGCGGAGGTGATCCGGCTGCCGAGTCCGTTCTGCAGGCCGCCGAAGTATTCGGCGATGATGGCCGCGATGACCGCGCCGGGGGCCGCGATCCGCAGTCCGGTGAACAGGTGCGGCAGCGCGGCGGGCAGGCGCACGGTGCGGGTGATCTGCCATCCCGACGCGGCGTAGGAGGTCATCAGATCGGCCTGCACCTTCGGCACCTGCCGCAGTCCGCGAGCGGTGCTGACGAACACCGGGAAGAACACGACGATGGTGACCACGAGCCGTCGCGGCGTCTCGGTGGTGGTGGAGTACATCGAGTTCAGCAGTGGTGCCAGCGCCACGATCGGCACCGCGGCAGCGGCGGCGGCCAGCGGCGTCAGCAGCCCGTCGATCACGCCGAATCGCACCGCGAGAACGGCGGCGGCCAGGCCGAGCACCGTCCCGGCGACGAACCCGACCAGCGCGTTCGTGCCGGTGGCGAGCGAGGCGTCCAGGATCCGGCCCGCGTTCTCGACGAACTGAGCGGCGATAGCGCTGGGCGCGGGAAGCAGGAACGAGGGCACGCCCGCCACCACGGTGAGCACCTGCCACAGCGCGAGGGCGACGATGCCGACCAGGACCGGCGGCAGCCAGGTCTTCATCGCAGATCCCGTCCGGCCACGGCGGTGTCGTCGTGCTCGCCGCGCAGGGCCGCGCGCACCGCGGCGACGGCGGCGAAGAACTGCGCGGACGCCCGGACATCGGTGCCCGCCTCGCGATCCCAGCCGCCGGTCGCCACGATGTCACTGATCCGGCCAGGTCGTGCGGACAGCACCACCACCCGGTCCGACAGGTACACCGCCTCGGGAATCGAGTGGGTGACGAACACGACGGCGGCGCCGGTCTCCCCCGCGATGCGCAGCAACTCGCCCTGCATGCGTTCCCTGGTCATCTCGTCGAGCGCACCGAACGGTTCGTCCATCAGCAGCAGCGACGGTGTGCGGGCCAGCGCGCGGGCGATCGCGACGCGCTGTTGCATGCCGCCGGACAGTTCGGCCGGATACCGGTCGGCGAACTCGCTGAGCCCGGCCATGGCGAGCAGTTCGGCACTGCGCGCCCTGCGCTGCGCCTTCGGCACCTTGTGCAATTCCAGGGGCAGTTCGACATTGGCCGCGACCGTGCGCCAGTCGAGCAGACCGGCCTGCTGGAACGCGATGCCGTAGTCCTGATCGATCCGTGCCTGCCGCGCCGGCTTGCCGTGCACAGTGACACTGCCGCTGCTGGGCGTCTCGAGATCGGCGACGATCCGCAACAGGGTGGACTTGCCGCAGCCGGAAGGTCCGATGAGCGAGACGAATTCGCCCGCCGCGACGGTGAGCGAGACATCGGACAGTGCCGTCACCGCACCAGCGGCGAAGGTCTTGCCGAGATGGCTCAGCTCGACCGCGGCCGAGACCGGTGACCCCGGGCTGCCGGGTTCGGCGACTGAGGTGGTCATGGGTACTTCTTCCTGAAACGTTGTCGTGGAGAGTGTTTCGGCGGCGCTCATCAGCCCTCGCTCACCGTGCCGGTGCCCGGCGGGTGGCTGTAGCGGCGTAGCGCCAGCTCCACCAGACCGACCAGCGCGGTGAGGACGACGCCGAGCAACGCGGCGGCGAGCACGGCGGCGTACAGCCGGGCCGCATCGCCGGTGGCCTGTTGGGAGAACACGATGATCTGGCGCCCGATCCCGCCCGCGGTGCCGGTGGAGATCTCGGCGACGACCGCGCCGATCACCGCGGCCGCCGCGGCCAGGCGCAGCGCCGGAATCAACGAGGGAACAGCGGCGGGAAACCGCAAGCGCGTCAACGTCGCCCACCACCCGGCCGAACAGCTCCGCATCAATTCGACCGAGGCCGCCGACGGCGCCTGCAGCCCGCGCAGCATCCCGATGGCGATCGGGAAGAAGGCGAGATAGGCCGCGATCACCACGATGCTCATCCACGGCCGCCACGGCTCACCGCCGATGGACAGTTTGCCGCCCCAGGCCGCCACCAGCGGCGCGAGCGCGATCAGCGGAACCGTCTGTGACAGCACCACATACGGCAGCAGGCCGCGTTCGAGCCAGCCGAACCGTTGCATCGCGACCGCCAGCGCCACGCCGACCACCGCGCCCAGCAACAACGCGAGCAACGACAGACCCAACGTGAACATCGCCGTGCGCAGCAGTGTCGCGCCGACGGTGCCTTGACCGTCCGCGTCGCCGAGCACGGTGAACACCGCCCAGACGTGCGGGAGCGCGCCGTCGCTGGTGCGAGGGAGTACTCGGGTGCCCGCGATGCTCACGCCGTCGGCGGGCACCAGCACCTTCACCAGCTCCCAGATCACCGCCACGAGCACGAACGCGCTCACCCCGTAGACCGCGCGCAGCAACCGGGTCCGACCCGGCGTGGAAGCTCGGATCTTCTGCGGCACCACAGCTGTCGCCGGATCGATGGTCCCCGTGGTCACCGGCGCACTCCCACCGGCAATTGCCCGGCGATCATGACAGACCGGCCGCTCGGATCGCGGTGACCTGCCGATTCAGCCGCGGCAGCACCTGCTCGCCATAGGCCTCGAGCGTGGCCGTTTTGGCATCGTGCTGCAGATACACCGCGAACTGGCCGACGCCGAGCTGCTCGAGCTCCCACAGCCGGGCGAGCTGCTCGTCGGGGGTCCCGATCAGGCAGAACCGGTCCACGATCTCGTCGGGCACGAAATCGGCATGCGTGTTGCCCGCCCGCCCGTGCTCGTTGTAGTCGTAGCCCTGCCTGCCGGCGATGTAGTCGGTCAGCGCCGCTGGAACATCGCTGCCCGTACCGTATTTCGCGACGATGTCGGCGACGTGGTTGCCGACCATGCCGCCGAACCAGCGACACTGGTCACGGGCGTGTTCCAGGGCGGCCTGCGATCCGTCGGTGACGTAGGCGGGCGCGGCGACACAGATCTTCACCGACAGCGGATCTCGGCCTGCCGCCGCTGCCGCCGCACGCACCTTGCCGATGGTCCATGCGGTGATGTCGGGGTCGGCGAGTTGCAGGATGAACCCGTCGGCGACCTGCCCGGTGAGCTCGAGGGCCTTGGGCCCGTATCCGGCCACCCACACCTCGAGCCGCGAATCGGCGGCCCACGGGAATCGCACCTCGACGTCACCGACGCGGGCGCTGCGACCGTTGCCCAGTTCCCTGATCACCTCCACCGATTCGCGCAGGGTGGCCAACGTCGTCGGCTTGTTCCCGACGGTGCGGACCGCCGAGTCACCGCGCCCGATGCCGCAGATCGTGCGGTTACCGAACATCTCGTTGAGCGTGGCGAACACGGACGCGGTCACCGTCTGGTCCCGGGTGGCCGGGTTGGTGACCATGGGCCCCACGGTCACCTTCCGGGTGGCGGCCAGGATCTGGCTGTAGATCACATAGGGCTCCTGCCAGAGCAGGTGCGAGTCGAAGGTCCACACGTGCGAGAACCCGTGGGTTTCGGCCACTCTGGCCAGTTCGATCACCCGCGACGAGGGTGGTGTGCACTGCAGGACGACTCCGATGTCCATCGGCACTCTCCGTTTCGGCAGTTGGTTTCTACAGCAGGTTCTGTGACAGGCCGCGCCGGAGGAACCGGCCGTGCCCGGCGCGGCCGTGGTAGGCGCCGCCGTCGACGATCACCCGGCCGCGCGACAGCACCGTGTCGACATGACCGTCGATTTCGAAGCCCTCCCACGCCGAGTGGTCCATGTTCATGTGGTGGGTCTTGCCGAGGCCGATGCTGGTGTGTCCGTTGGGGTCGTAGATCACGACGTCGGCGTCGGCACCCGGGCTGATCACGCCCTTGCGCGGGTACATGCCGAACATCCGGGCCGGGGTGGTGCAGCAGACCTCCACCCACCGTTCGCGCGAGATCCGCCCGTCCTTGACGCCCTGGAACAGCAGATCCATCCGGTGCTCGACCCCGCCGATCCCGTTCGGGATCTTGCTGAAATCGCCCACACCGAGTTCTTTCTGGTCCTTCATGCAGAACGGGCAGTGGTCGGTGCTCACCGCGGTGACGTCGCCGGTGCGGATGAACCGCCACAGCTCGTCCTGATGCCCCTCGGCGCGCGAGCGCAGCGGTGTCGAGCAGACCCACTTGGCACCCTCGAAACCCGGTGCGCCCAGCTGTTCTTCGAGTGAGAGGTACAGGTACTGCGGACAGGTCTCGGCGAACACGTTCTGGCCGTTGTCACGCGCGGTCACGATCTGCTGCATCGCCTGTTTCGCCGAGACGTGCACCACATACAGCGGGGCACCGGTCAACTGCGCCAGCATGATCGCGCGATGGGTTGCTTCTTCTTCCATCTGCCACGGACGGCTGGTGCCGTGGAAGTAGGGCGAGGTGTCGCCGCGCGCGAGGGCCTGTTCGACGAGAACGTCGATGGCGATGCCGTTCTCCGCGTGCATCATCATCAGCGCACCGAGGTCGCCCGCGGACTGCATGGCGCGCAGTATCTGGCCGTCGTCGGAGTAGAAGACCCCCGGATAGGCCATGAACAGCTTGAAGCTGGTGACGCCTTCGCTGACGAGTTCGCTCATCCCCTTGAGGGATTCGTCGTTGACGTCGCCGATGATCTGATGGAATCCGTAGTCGATCGCGCACCGCCCCGCGGCCTTGCCGTGCCATTCCGCGAGGGTGTCCTGCACCCGCTGGCCCGGTTTCTGCACCGCGAAGTCGACGATCGTGGTGGTGCCGCCCCAGGCCGCTGCCCTGGTCCCGGTTTCGAAGGTGTCGCTGGCCTCGGTGCCGCCGAACGGCAGCTGCATGTGTGTGTGCCCGTCGACACCGCCGGGGATCACGTACTTGCCGGTCGCGTCGATCACCGTGTCCGCGTCGGCCGCGAGATCAGCGCCGAGCGCGGTCGAACCCGGTTGCAGGACAGCGACAATCGTCTCGTCGTCGATCAGCACGTCGAGGAGCTGGGAACCGGTGGCGCTCACCACCGTCCCGCCGTGGATGAAGGTGCGCATCAGGGGTTCACCAACGGTCCGTAGGCCTCCGGGCGACGGTCGCGATAGAACGCCCATCTCTCGCGCACGATCTTGATCAGATCCATATCGAGATCACGGACAACCAATTCCGGCGAAGTATCGGAGGCGACCTCACCGACGAACTGCCCCTCGGGGTCGACGAAATAGCTCGTGCCGTAGAAGTCGTCGTCGCCGTATTCGCTCTCGATGCCGACCCGGTTGATCGCACCGACGTAATACTCGTTGGCCACCGCCGAGGCCGGCTGCTCGAGTTTCCACAAATAGCTGGAAAGCCCCCTCGACGTCGCCGAGGGATTGAACACGATTTCGGCACCCGCGAGGCCGAGCGCTCGCCAGCCCTCTGGGAAATGGCGGTCGTAACAGATATAGACGCCTACTCTGCCGACCGCGGTGTCGAATACCGGCCAGCCGAGATTGCCCGGCCGGAAGTAGAACTTCTCCCAGAATCCGGTCACCTGCGGGATGTGGTGCTTACGGTATTTGCCGAGGTAGGAGCCGTCGGCGTCGATCACAGCCGCCGTGTTGTAGAGCAGCCCGTCCATCTCGCGCTCGTACACCGGCAACACCATCACCATGTTCAGCTCGGCGGCCAGAGCCGAGAACCGTTCGGTCGTCGGGCCCGGTACCGATTCGGCGTACTCGTAGAACTTGGTGTCCTGCAGCTGGCAGAAATACGGGCCGTAGAACAACTCCTGGAAGCAGATCACCTGCGCACCCTGCGCCGCCGCCTCCCGTGCGTAGTCCTCGTGCGCCGTGGTCATTGATTCTTTGTCACCGGTCCAGGTGGTCTGGACGAGCGCCGCTCTGACGATTCCCATGCTTTGTTATACTGCACCTACAACTGATTCTGTTGTGTTACAAGAGCGCGGAAACAGTTTCGGTGCCGTAAACGTTGGCGTGCACCACGGATCGGCCGCGCAGTACCCCGCAGAATGAGTCCATGACCGAAGCCTCGCCGACCGCACTGCCCGCGGACTTCGCCGGGGACCTCGACGAGCGAACCGCCGCCGGGATCGCCGCCGCGATCGGTCGCCGCATCCGCTCGGGCGCACTCGCTCCCGGTACCCGGCTGCCCACCGTGCGCGAGGTGGCCCGCGAACTCCGGGTGTCCCCCGCCACCGTCAGCCAGGCCTGGCGCGCGCTGGCCGCGACCGGCGCGATCACCGCGCGCGGGCGGGCGGGCACGTTCGTCGGCGAGAGACTGCAGACGCCGATCGGGCGGTATCAGCGCCTGCACTCGCACTCCGACAACGCCTTTCGCGTCGACCTCTCGCACGGCACCCCCGATCCGGCGCTGCTGCCCGACCTGGCCGCCGCCTTGCACGCGCTCTCGCGCGATACCGCGCCGGGCGATCTCTCGGCGCATTATCTCGGCGAGGCGGTGCTGCCCGCACTCGCCGAGGCGCTGCGTGCCGACTGGCCGTGGCCGTGCGAACGGCTGACCGTCCTCGACGGCGCCCTCGACGCGGTGGACCGGCTCCTCGCCGCACACGTGCGCTTCGGTGACCCGGTGATCGTCGAGGATCCGTGCTTCCCGCCGTTTCTCGATTTGCTCGCCCGCCTCGGCGCC
>NZ_JBHWZY010000193.1:0-9547 GCF_042727815.1 Nocardia sp. NPDC060220 | reverse complement strand
GCCCTCGCCGGTTCTACAGCCTGTCCGCCCAGATCCAGCGCGATCGCAAAAACTACTACGCCATCCTCGAAAGCACCCAACGCGGCGACCTCGATGTCACCGCCTGGCTGCTCTGGTTCCTCGATGCGCTACTCCAGTCCATCAACAACGCCGACCGAACCATCGACGCAGCGCTCGCGAAAACCCGCTTCTGGCGCACGTGGCACACCGCGGCGATGAACTCCCGTCAGACCGAAATGCTCAACCGAATCCTGGACGGTTTCAACGGAAACCTGACAACCCGCAAATGGGCGATCATCACCAAAACGTCCCAGGCCTCCGCCCTCCGCGACATCAACGAACTCATCGAGCTCGGCGCCTTGCGACGCTCCGACTCGAGCGGCCGAAGCACATCCTACGAACTGACGGAAATCGCCGAGCCGAACACGGAGTAGCTGCCGAATCTCCGCAGCCACAGGCTCCGCTCGACATCAGAGCCAAAACGCTCCGCACGAGAGTTGGTCGTGCGGAGCGTTTTCGCGGGGCGGGTCAGGCGGGTACTGCCACCGGTTCGGGAGATGTGGTCGGCGTGGTCAGCTGGCGGGAGCGGAGGGCGCCGAGGCCGAGGAGGGCGACTCCGCCCGCGGCCCAGGCGAGTAGGACGGTGAGGGGGGCGAGGGCGCCGGCACCGTCGAAGTAGGCGACCGAGCGGAGCAGGGCGGCGGCGGCGCCCGGGGGGAGCAACTGGCCGATGGTGCCCCAGGGCTGGGGCAGGAGTTCGGGGGCCGAGGTAGCGGCGGAGAACGGGTTGCCCACCAGCAGCATGGTGAGGGCGCCCAGGCCGATGCCGGGGCGGCCGATCGCGGCGGCCAGGCCGACGATGACGGCGGCGACGGTAAAGGAGGCCAGGCCCGCGATGGCGGCCAGTTCGAGGTAGGAGCCGGGCAGGATCGAGAGCCAGGTGTGGAAGATCAGGGTGCTCAGGAGCCCGCCCGCGATACCGAAGGCGGCCAGGCCGGCGAGCCGGGACCCGAAGGCGGGGACCAGCAGGGTGAGCAGGATGCCCGCTGCCATACCGGACATGACCAGCGGCAGGACCATCGAGCCGAAGCCCGCGCCGCGCTGGTCGTCGGGATCGACGGCGATCACGTCCTCGACCGGAGCGACGGGGATACCGCTGAGTTGTTGCGCCACGGCGGTGAGCTCCTGGGCGACGGCGGGCGAGGCGGCGGAGGCGACCAGGACCTGCGGTGCGCCGTTGCCGGTGACGACAGCGCCGTAGATCTCGTTGTCGGCCATCGCGTTTCGCGCCTGCTGCGCGTCGGCGACGGTGATGATCTCGAAGGCCTCGGGATCGCGCTGCCGCAGTTGCTGGGCGACCTGGACGGAGCCAGGACCCGCGACGGCGATCGGCAGATCACGCGGGCCGATATTGACGGCGGGCCAGGCGAATGCGATGAGCATCAGGGCCTGGATCGCGGTGGCCGCGAGGCCGAGAGCTACTGCTCGGCGGGTGATCGTCATGCGATTTCTCCCATTAAAGCGAATGTTCGTTCTTTTTGATGTTCCTACCGTGACACCGCCCACCTCGCTTGTCAAGAACGGACATTCGTTTTACTTTTGACCCATGCCCAGAGTCAGCGAAGAACACCTGGAACGCCGCAGGCAGCAGATCCTCGACGCCGCGCAGCTGTGCTTCGCCAGGAAGGGCTTCCACGAGACCTCGATGCAGGACGTATTCGCCGAATCGCAGATGTCGGCGGGGGCGGTCTACCGGTACTTCACCAGCAAGAACGAGATCATCGCCGCGCTCGTGCAACGCACAATGGGGCCGCTGCGCGAGCGGCTCGCCGAGATCATCCGCACCGAGACCGCGCCTCCCCCGGCGGAGGTCATCCGACTGCTGACCACCGAGATCGTCAAACGCAGTGGGCCAGAGGGACCGCTGCGGCTCGCCCCACAGGCGTGGGCGCTCGCGCTGGTCTCGGACGAGGCGGCCGTCCCGGTACGCGCGGCCATCGCGTCGATGCGCGCGTTGTGGTTCGAGTACGCGGACCGATTGTGCGAGTCCGGCTGGCTGCCACCGGGCACCGATTCCGACGCGATCGCCAAAACGCTCATCGGGCTGCTGCCCGGCTTCATCCTGCAGCACCTCCTGCTCGCCGATGTCGACCCGGAGGATTTCGCCCGCGGTCTCGAGGTCATGCTGCCGGGACCTCCGCACCATCCCCGGTGAGCAAGGCCACTGTTGCCACCGCCGCCGAACGGGTAGGTTCGGGTGCGGCACCGGAGGGGGTCCCGAGCGCCGGACATCGTTGAATACCGATCCGACCAGGGAGTTTCCTGTGACTTTGCACCGTCGAACCCTTCGATCACGCGGCCTGACCGCGCTGGCAGCCGTGACCGTCGTGGCCGCGCTGCCCGCGGCGATGGCAGGCACCGCGCAGGCCAGGATGATCGGCGGATTCGAGGTGGGCGGCGCGATCGAGACCGAATACGACCAGGCGGGCGGCCCGGCGCTGGGCGAGCCCACCTCCCAGGAAGCCGACGCGGCAGCCGGCGGCAAGTACCAGACCTTCGCCAACAACGCGGCCATCTACTGGCATCCCGACACCAACGCCAACACCGTCTCGGGTCAGATCCGGGACAAGTTCGCCGAGACGGGCAACGAGTCGGGCAAGCTCGGCTACCCGACCACCCGCGAGGAGTCCACCCCGTCGGGCGGTGGTCGCTTCAACCACTTCCAGAAGGGCTCGATCTACTGGTCCGTCGGCACCGGCGCACACCAGATCAGCGGCCCGATCCGCGACAAGTGGGCGGCGCTGGGCTGGGAATCGAGCCCGCTGGGCTTCCCGCTCACCGACGTGTCCGCGGCGGGCAAGGGCGACGGGCAGTTCACCATGTTCCCGACCGGCGCCATCTACTGGACGTCGAAGACCGGCGCGCACGCGGTGTGGGGCAGCATCCAGGCCGACTGGATCCGCGCGGGCGGCGAAAACGGCCGCTACGGCTATCCCACCAGCGACGAGTACGACTACCAGGGCGGCAAGGCCCAGGATTTCACGGGCGGCAAGATCACCTGGAAGCCCGAGCGCTGAGCTACAACCAGCCCTGACGCTGCGCCGCCAGAATCGCCTCCGCGCGGTTGCGGGTGCCGGTCTTGCCGATGGCGGCCGAAAGATGGTTGCGCACAGTCCCTTCCGAGAGGTGTAAGCGCTCCGCGATGGCCCCGGCCGCCGAACCGTCGGCGGCCGCGGCGAGCACCTGACGCTCCCTGGCCGTGAGCGGAGAGGTTCCGGCAGTGAGGGTCTCGGTCGCCAGCGCCGGGTCGACGACGCGTAGTCCCAGATGTACCCGGCGGACCGCGTCGGCCAACTCCCGTGCGGGAGTGTCCTTCACGACGAACCCGCTCGCGCCCGCATCGATGGCGCGGCGTAGGTAGCCGGGGCGCCCGAACGTGGTGACCATGAGGATTCGCACGCGCGGGTGTTCGGCGTGCACGCGGGCGGCGACCTCGATGCCGTCCAGGCCGGGCATGTCGATGTCGAGCAGTACCACGTCGGGGCTGGTGCGGGTCACCGCGACCAGGACTTCGTCGCCGCGGCCGACCTCGGCGACCACTTCGAGGTCGGATTCCAGACCGAGCAGGGCGGCAAGCGCGCCGCGCACCAGTGCCTGGTCGTCGGCGAGCAGCAGCCGGATCATCGGACACTCCCTTCCGCGGGCACTGTCGCCAGCAGGCCGACGCCGCCGCCCGGTGGCGTCGACATGGTCAGCGTGCCACCGGCCGCGCGCAGTCGCTCGGCCAGCCCGCGCAAACCCGAACCGGACGGTGCGGTGACGTCGCAGCCACGACCGTCGTCGGTGATCTCGATGCTGTTCTCGGTAACGACCACGGTGCAGTGCTGGGCCGCACTGTGGCGCACGACGTTGGTCACCGCCTCGCGCAGTACCCAGCCGAACAGCTCACTGTGCCGAGTGTCCACCATCGTCGAATCGGGCAGTACAGCAACGATCTCGGCCGCGGTCAGTGCGGTGTGCGCGGTGGCGAGTTCTCGGCGCAAGCTCACCTCACGCAGACCACCCACGGTGTCGCGCACCCCGGCGAGCGCCTCGCGGGCCAAGCGTTCCACATCGGCGAGTTCGGTCTTGGCGCGCGCCACGTCGACATCGATAAGGCGTTGCGCGAGTTCGGTTTTGATGGTGATCACCGTGAGGGAATGGCCGAGGATGTCGTGCACATCGCGGGCGACCCGATTTCGCTCGGCCTCGATCGCCAGGTCGGCACGCTGACGGCGGGTGATCGCCTGTAGTCGCCTGCCGCGCAAGCCGATCTCTCTGGCGAGCCAGATCACCGGTGGAATCACCGCGAGCACCAGCGCCGTGCCACCGAGCCACCGACCCGGCGCGAACACGGGCATCGCCACCATCGTCGCCGATACCGCCACCACCACGACCAACGAGAGCCGGGTGGGCAGCGAGAATATCGCGACCGCGGCGATGTAGAGCACGGTCGGGAGCGCGGCCGCGCCGAGCAGCGCCATCATCACCACCGACAACGCGGCCATGCCTGCGAGCAACGGCCAGATCCGCGGATCGACAGACCGCGGATCGTCCTGCTCGTCCCAGTCGAGTCGGCGGAAGACGACGAACGCCGTCACGATCAGCCCGCCGAACGCCAGCACGGCTGCCGTCGCACCGACCGACCGCACCGTGCCGTGCTCGACCCAGCTGTCGTAGATCTGCGGTACCAGGTACAGCAACCATCCCGCCGCGAGCGCGGCACCGAACCACCCGCGGCGCATGCCGCTGGTATCGGTCGCCCCGGTGCCGAACACCCGGTCGACGAAGTCACCCGAACTCACGAGCAATCCCTTCTCACAGCACTTGCGCAACCACGCGGGCCGACCCGGCGAGTACCGACGGTACCCACGAATCGGCCCGCGTGATCGTTCGTTCAACGAGCGGTGTCCCGGCGGAACAGCGCGGCCGCGCCCACCACGAACACCGCGGTCCACGCGACGACATTCACCACGGCCAGCGCGATGGTGCCCGCACCGGTGTCACCGAACGGGGTACGCACCAGGGTGGCGACCCCGTAGGTCGGCAGCACCTTCGACACGGCGGCGAACCACCCGTGGATCGGGAAGAACAGCCCGCCCGCGAACGACAGCATCGCCAGTCCGGGGCCGAGCAGTTGCATGACGTTCTCGGAGGGCAACAGGTAGCCCATGAGCAGACCGAAGGCCGCGAACACCAGCGAGCACACCCAGGCGAGCAGGAAGCAGGCCACCCAGGCCACCGGCGTCAGGCTCGCACCGCAGAACGCGCCGACGACGAACACCGTCGTCACCGCCACCAGCCCCAGCGACATCGCGACCGCGATCTTCGTCGCCACGTAGGCCACCGGCCGCAGCGGTGTCAGCCGCAGCTGGCGGGTCCAGCCGTGGGCACGTTCGACCGCCACCATCGCGCCGCCGCTGGTAGTCGCGAGCAGGGCGCCGTAGAGCGCCATCGACACCATGATGTAGCCGGTGACGTTGCCCGAACCGAAGGACTCGTCCCGGTTTCCACCCTGGAGACCGAAGATCACGAAGAACACCGGCGGCATGATCAGGGTGAAGATCAGGGTGCGCCGGTTGCGAAGCATGCGGCGAAGTTCGAGCGAGAGAAAAGCCGGGCTGAAGCCGCCGAGGCGAGGTGTGCGCATCGGTTTCGTCGCGGTGCGGGTTGTCTCGATCATGTCAGCGCTCGCCTTCGGGTGCGGAGGTCAGCGCGAGGAACGCCGATTCCAGGTTGTGGGTGGTGATTTCGATGTCGTGGGCCGCGGTGTGGGTGAGCAGGAAACGGGCGATGTCATCGGAGTCTCTGGCCTGCACCAGGATTCGATCACCGCGCAGCTCCACCTGCTCGACACCGGGCAGCGCGGACAGGTGAGCCGGGTCGGCACCGGGCAGGGTGGCCGCCACGGTCCGGCCGACGGTCAGGTTCTTGATCTGGGCGGCGCTGCCGTCAGCGACGATACGACCGGCACGCACCAGCACGATCCGGTCGGCGTAGGCATCGGCTTCGTCGAGATAGTGGGTGGCGAACAGCACGGTGCGGCCGCTCCCGGCGTCCTCGCGCATGGCCGCCCAGAAATCGCGTCTGCCCGACACGTCCATGCCGGTGGTGGGTTCGTCCAGCACGATCAGGTCCGGATCGGGCAGCAGTGCCAGCGCGAACCGCAGCCGCTGCTGCTGGCCACCCGAGCACCTTCCGACGAGGCGGTCGGCGATATCGGCGATGCCCGCCCGCTCGAGGACTTCCGGCGCCGGCCGCGGCCGGGCGTGCAGGGCGGCGACCAAGCGAACGGTTTCGCCGACGGTGAGGTCGGGCAGCAGCCCACCCGACTGCAGCACCGCGGCCACCCGCCCGGCCCGCACGGCATCCTCCGGCGCTTCGCCGAAGACCGCGACCGTGCCCGAATCGGGAGCGGTCAGGCCGAGGAGCAGGTCGATCGTGGTCGACTTACCCGCACCGTTGGGGCCGAGGAAGGCGACGATCTCGCCCGGCGCCACGGTCAGGTCGAGACCGTCGACGGCGCGGACCGGACCCGTGGTTCCGGGAAAGGATTTGCGCAGGTCGCGCAGCTCGATGGCCGCGCTGGTTGTTCGTGGTGAAGGCATGGTTCAAGATTCGCGCGAACGAGGCCGCGAAACCTGAGCCGACTGTCACCATTCGCCCATGACAGGTGTCACGGGTTACGGCGCGAGCAACCCCTGCCGGGCTCGGCTCGCACCGGACAGCGCGAGCAGCAGCATGGTGGTGAGTGCCCCGTCGTCCAGACCTTCGGCGGGGAAGGTGTAGCGCAGAATGACGTCGCCCAGCTGACCACGAGCGATCAGCGTGACCGAGCCGAACTGGATCTCGTTGTTGCGTTCGGCGACGCGCTTGTGCAGGGCCGCCTTGAGCGGACGATCCCAGGCCAGCACGCTGGTCAGCGACAGCACGGTGAGGCCGGGCGCGAGGGTGACGGCGCGGATCGAGCACAGGGCGCCGTCGTATTCGAAGCCCAGCGACCCGTCCGCGTCCACCCGCACATCGACGTCCTGCATCTGCAGGCACGCGCCGGTGCGCGCCTGCAGGTCGATTTCGGGTGAGACCGTGGTATCCATCTCGGCTCCGTCGTCACTCATTTGGCGCCACCGAAGCGGCGATCGCGCTTGGCGTATTCCAGGCACGCGTCCCACAGGTTACGCCGGTCGAAGTCGGGGAAAAGCGTGTCCTGGTACACGAATTCGGCGTAGGCCGCCTGCCAGATCAGGAAGTTCGAGCTGCGGAACTCGCCGGAGGGGCGAAGGAACAGATCGACATCGGGCATATCGGGTTCGTCGAGGTACTTCGCGACGGTGGCCTCGTCGACCTTCTCCGGGTCGATCTCGCCCGCAGCCACCCGGCGCGCGATTTCCCTTGCGGCGTCAGCGATTTCGGCACGACCACCGTAGTTGACGCACATGGTCAGCGTCATCACGTCGTTGTCCTTGGTGAGCTCTTCGGCCACCTCGAGTTCCTTGATCACGCTGCGCCACAGGCGGGGCCGACGCCCGGCCCAGCGCACCCGCACACCCATCTCGTGCATCTCGTCGCGGCGGCGGCGGATCACGTCGCGGTTGAAGCCCATCAAAAAACGCACTTCGTCGGGGCTGCGTCGCCAGTTCTCGGTGGAGAAGGCGTAGGCCGAGAGCCACTTCACGCCGATCTCGATGCACCCTTCGACGGAGTCCATCAGCACGGCCTCGCCGCGTTCGTGTCCGGCGGTGCGCGGCAGGCCACGCTCCTGGGCCCAGCGGCCGTTGCCGTCCATCACCAGCGCGACGTGGTTGGGGACGAGCTCGGGCGGGATCGCGGGCGGACGCGCGCCGGAGGGATGCTGGGACGGCGGCCGCACGGTGCGGGTGCCGTCCTTGCTCGCGGGAGAGGAGTCACGACGCAGGATCACGGCGTCCATCCTGCCTGATCGCCGGGTACGGGCTGCACGGGCTCCGGCTTCGCGCCGTTTGCTCAGCCGACCCGGCCCACGACTGCGGCGTCGGGCCGGTCCGCGGGTTCGATGCGGGATCGCTCGATCAGCGGCAACGTGCGCAACTGGCGCTCCAGATGCCACTGCAGGTGGGCGGCGACGAGACCGCTGGCCTGGCGGCGGACGTTGTCGGGAACGCTGTCGATGTAGGCCCACTCCCCCTTCAACAGGGCGACGAGCAGATCGAGCACCCCGGTGATGGGCGTGCTCGCGCCCGGCGGACGACAGTGCACACAGACCGCACCGCCCGCTGCCACATGGAAGGCGCGGTGCGGGCCGGGGGTCGCGCAGCGGGCGCATTCGTCGAGCGCGGGCGCCCACCCGGCGAAACCCATGGCGCGCAACAGGTACGCGTCCAGGATCAGTTCGTGGGGTCGCTGTTTGGCGGCGATCGCGCGCAGGGCACCCGCGGTGAGTACGTGCAGTTTCGGGGCGGGTGCGCGTTCTTCACCCGCGAGACGCTCGGCGGTTTCGAGGATCGCGCACGCGGTGGTGTAGCGGCCGTAGTCGTCGATGATGTCGGCGGCGAACGCCTCCACGGTGATGACCTGGGTGACGATGTCGAGCGTGCGCCCGGGGTGCAACTGCACATCGATGTAGGAGAACGGCTCGAGCCGCGCCCCGAACTTCGATTTGGTGCGCCGCACCCCCTTCGCCACCGCCCGGACGAGCCCGTGTTGCCTGGTCAGGAGCGTGACGATGCGATCGGCCTCGCCCAGCTTGTGCTGGCGAACCACTACCGCCTCATCCCGATACAACCGCACGCGCCCAGTCTTCCATGTGCGCCCGACACCGCGGTCACGGACACGGATCAGGACTGGAGCAGACCGGCGATGAGGAGCAGCAGCGATTGCTGGGTTTCGATGCGAGCACGGTCGGGGTCATCGGCGTGGGCGACGATGAGCGAGGCTTCGGTGATGGCGCTGAGCAGGAGTTGCGCGAGTACCGGAACGGGGGCGACCGGGATCAGGCCCGCGTCGGTGGCACGTTGCAGTTCGTCGGTGATGAGGCCGAGTCCGTGGCGAGCTTCGAATTCGCGGAAAGCGGGCCAGCCGAGGACGGTCGGGGCGTCCATCAACACGATGCGCAGCATTTCCGGGCGAGCGCAGATGTCGAGAAAACGCGCCAGACCCGCGGTCATGCCACCGATGATGTCGGCGCGGTCGACAGCGGCGACAGCGCTCGCGATCTCCTCGGTGGCCTCGGTCTCGACCTGTTCGAGGACCGCGAGGAACAGTCCGCGCTTGTCGCCGTAGTGGTGGTGCAGGGCGCCGCGGGTGACACCGGCGGCGGCCACCAACTGCTCGGCCGACGTACCGGCGAAGCCGCGCTCGGCGAACAGGCGACGGCCTGCCTGCTCGAGCGCGGCTCGGGTGACCCGGGAGCGATCCTCCTGACTACGGCGCTGCATGCAGCCGAGTGAACTCCACGATCAGTTCGGTGAGCAACTCCGGCCGGTCCTCGGGGATGAAAGTGTAGGAATTGTCGAGGGTGCGCAGGCTCGCC
>NZ_JBHWZY010000192.1:0-9576 GCF_042727815.1 Nocardia sp. NPDC060220 | reverse complement strand
GTGTTGGAAACTTCGGCTCGCCTCCTCGAACTGCTGTCGTTGCTGCAAACGCCCCGGGTGTGGACCGGCGCCGACCTGGCCGAACGCCTCGAGGTCGACGCTCGCACGGTCCGTCGCGACATCGACAAGCTGCGCACCCTCGGCTACCCGGTGCACGCGGTGGCCGGCACCGCCGGATACCGGTTGGGCGCGGGCACCAAGCTGCCACCGCTGCTGTTGAACGACGACGAGGCGGTCGCCGTTGTCCTCGGACTGCGCACGGCCGCGAGTGGATCGGTCACCGGCATCGAGGAGAGTTCGCTACGAGCGCTGGCGAAACTGGAGCAGATCCTGCCGTCACGGCTGCGACACCGGGTCTCGGCGTTGCACGCCGCGACCGTCACCGTGCCCGCCGGAACCGCAACGGTCGACCCCGAGGTGCTGACCGCGATCGCCGCCGCGATCCGAGACCACGAACAGCTCCGGTTCGACTACCGCACCCACGACGGCGCCGAGGTCCGGCGAACAGCCGAGCCCCATCGACTCGTGCACACCGGGCGGCGCTGGTACCTGGTCGGCTGGGACGTCGAGAAGCAGGACTGGCGCACCTACCGCGTCGACCGACTCCGCCCGCGAATCCCCACCGGGCCACGCTTCACCCCACGCGAGGCGCCCGAAGTCGACCTGGGCGGGTGGGTATCGCGCGGTGTCAGCACCTCCGCCTACCGCTATCAGGCCCGCATCACGCTGGAGGTGTCGGCGGCCGTGGCGGCGGATCGCATCCCGCCGACTGTCGGAGTCATCGAAGCGATCGACGAAGGGCACTGTCTGCTGCGCACCGGCTCGAACTCGCTCGACGAAATAGCGGTCTACACCGGGCTTTTCGGTTTCGGATTCCACGTACACGAACCGCCCGAACTGATCCAGCACCTGCGCGCGCTGGCTGACCGAGTCACCGCGGCCATCACACCACGCGACGACCTGCGGGGTTGCGGGCACGGCGCATCGGGCTGACCGACGGTGCCGTCCGTTTTCCGCCGGATCCGAAGCGGCGCGATTCCTATCGTCGGTGCCATGGACAGCGAACGGATTCCGGAGATTTCGACCATTGCGTTGCGCGCGCCGGAGGTGTGGTTCATGGCGCTGGCCGCCGCGCTGGCGACCGCGAGTGTGTACCTGCTGCAACCGGCCGTCGCCGAGGTCGCCGGATCGCTGGACACCTCCGCGGCGGCGATCGGCACCGCGTTGGCCTGCGGCCCGATCGGCTATCTGGCGGGGTTGGTGTTGCTGGTGCCGCTGGTGGACCGGTTCGCACCCCGCACCGTGGTGACGGCGCAGTTCGCGGCGCTGGCGCTGGCTTCGGTCGCCGGGGCGGCGGCCCGTTCGCCGTTGACCTTGGGGATCGTCATCGGGGTGGTCGGCGCGGGGTCGGCGGTCGGAGCTCAGTTGAGTTCGGTGGCAGGGCGGTTCGCGGCCCCCCAACGGCAGGCCACGGTTCTGGGGATCGTCACCGCGGGCATTTCGGCCGGAATTCTCGCCGGGCGCATCGTCGGTGGCTGGCTCACCGAGATGATCGGTTGGCGCGCAATGCTGCTGGTGTTCGTGGTGCCCTGTGTCGTGGTGGCGGCAGTGTCGTATGTGGTGCTGCCCGCGGTGCGTGGGCGGGCAGCTGCCGGATATCTGGATACGGTGCGGGGGATGCCCGGCCTGTTCGCCCGCTTCGCCGCGTTGCGCTGGGCGGCAGCGCGAGGCGCGCTGTGGTTCTTCGCGTTCTGTGCGGTGTGGGCTGGGCTCGCGGTGGCGCTGTCGCAGCCGCCGTACTCGTATACCCCCGAACGGATCGGCCTGTATGCCTGCGCGGGGCTGGCGGGCGTCTTCGCCACCAGGATCGCCGGCAGCTGGACCGATCGTGTCGGCCACCGGAAGGTGATCCTGGTCGGTCTCGCGCTCGCCCTGAGCTCGGTCGTGGTCTTGTCCGTCGCGCTGTCGAACACCGTGGTGACGCTGATCTGTCTCGGCCTTTTCGACGCCGGACTGTTCGCCGCGCAAGTCGCCAATCAGAGTGCGGTGCTGGCCATCGATTCCTCCGCGCCGGCTCGCTTCAACAGCGCCTACATGTCCGTCTACTTCGTGGGAGGAAGCCTGGGCACGGCGTTCGGCGCGGCAGCGATCGGCTGGTTCGGCTGGGTTGGTTCGGTCGCTGCCGCCGCGACCGCCACGGCAGCGGCGGGCGTGGTCGCCCTGGCCGATCGGTCGCGCATCAGCGCGGATTCGTTCGGTGTCGGAGCAGCCGAGGACGGCCGCGATCGTGCGGAGATGTCGGGCGGACGCTGAGCCGGATGCGCGCGGGGTTAGGTGCTGGGGTCGGGCGCTGCTCCGGAGCCGGATGCCGGCGAGGCGACCGCGGCCTCGCCGGTCTCGGCTTCGCCGGCATCGGGCTCGTCGACTGCTGGTTGTGCTCCGGTGGCTATGTCGATCTGCTCGCCGATGTAGCGGATGATCACCGCGATCATCGCCACGACGGGCACGGCGAGGAAGGCCCCGGTGATGCCGTAGAGCGAGCCGCCCGCGGTGACCGCGAGCAACACGATGACGGCGTGGAGTTCCATGCTGCGGCTTTGCAGGACCGGTTGCAGCACATTGCCTTCCAGCTGCTGCACCGCGATGACGATGCCGAGCACGATCAATGCCGTGGTGAGCCCGTTGCCGACCAGCGCGACGAGGACGGCGAGCGCACCGGCGACGAACGCGCCGACCATCGGGATGAATCCGCCGATGAAGGTGATCACCGACAGCACCAACGCCAGTGGCACATCGAGGATGAACAGCGACGCGCCGATGAGGACGGCGTCGACCATGCTGACGATCGCCTGGGTCCGGATGAAGCCACCCAGAGTCGCCCACACCCGCTCCAAAACGGCTTCGACGTGGCGGCCGCTGCGGTTGCCGAACACCTGATGCATCCAGGGTAGAAAACGCGGCCCGTCCTTCAGGAAGAAGAACACCAGCACCAGGACCAGGAACAGGGTGATCAGTAGCGATGTCGCGGTGGACACGCCGGTGAACACACCGTTGGCGATCTGTGCGCCGCTGGACTGGAGTCGTCCGATGATCGCCTCGACCGCGGAATCGAGTTGCTCGTCGCGGATGCGCAGTGGTGGTCCCTGGATCCAGCCGCGTACCTGGTTGACCCCGTCGGTGGCCTTGTCGGCGAGCTGTGGTGCTTGATCGGCCACCGAGGGCACGATCGAGGCGACGACCCCGGCCAGCAGTGCGACGAACCCGAGTAGCGTGATCGACGCGGCGAGCGCGGGTGGCAGTTTGCGCCGGATCAGCCAGCGGGTCAGTGGCCACAGGATCGTGGTCACCACGACCGCCAGCGCCACGGGCAGGATCACCACCCAGAGCCGGGCGGTGATCGTGCCGAGTACCCATGCGCCCGCCGCGATCGCCACGATGCACAGCGCCCATTTGGCCAGCCACAGGATCCCGCCACCGATCACGTCCCCGCGTTCACGCGAAGGCTTGTCGTTCGGTTGCGCCCCACTGGTTTTCTTCACCGGCCCGCTCACGTCGCCCAGTCTGGCACGCGCGCCGCGTCCATCGGAACTTGTCGGTGCCACGGCCTAGCGTTTCGTCCATGTCGGAAACCATCACTGTCGGCGGCATCACCATCGACAGCAACGATCCCGCCGAACTGGCCGAGTTCTGGAGCTCCGCCCTCGGTTACACGGTCCTCGTCGACTCCGGGGACTACATCATGATCACCCCGCCCGGCGTCGGTTTCGGGGAGGGGCGTTATCTCGCGTTCCAGCTGGTTCCTGAAACCAAGGTGACCAAGAACCGGGTGCACATCGATTTCCAGACCACGGCTCGCGCGGCCGAGGTCGCCCGGCTGACGGCGCTGGGAGCTACGGTCCACGGCGAACACTCGCTGCCCGGTTTCGCCTGGACCGTGCTGCAGGACCCGCACGGCAACGAGTTCTGCGTCGTCGCCGCCGAGAGCTGAGCGAAGTGGCATGCTGTGCACAATGGCATGAAGTGCATCCTGCGCTGTCTGACTCGTTCGCAATGTGGGTGAGCCGATCAGTCCGGCGCGGGCTCGGCCTCGGCGCGATCGAGTTCTTCGTCCAGCGCGATGGCAGCGGCGATCAGGGCCAGGTGGGTGAAGGCCTGTGGGAAGTTGCCCAGCTGCTCACCCGAGGGACCGATCTCCTCGGCGAACAGCCCGACGTGGTTGGCGTAGGTGAGCATCTTCTCGAACGCGTAGCGGGCCTGTTGCAAGCGGCCGGTCCGGGCGAGGGCCTCGACATAGAGAAAGCTGCACAGGTTGAAGGTGCCTTCGGTGCCGCGCAGGCCATCCGGTGACGCCTCGGGGTCGTATCGGTAGACCAGGCTGTCGCTGACGAGTTCCTTGTCCATGGCGTCGAGGGTGCTCAGCCACATCGGGTCGGTGGGGGACAGGAATCTCATCCGGGGCATGAGCAGCAGCGAGGCGTCCAGGACGTCGGTGGCGAAGTGCTGCACGAACGCTTGGCGTTTCTCGCTCCAGCCGCGGTCGATGATCTGCCGGAAGACCGCGTCGCGTTCGGCGGTCCAGCGGACCACGTCGGCGGGCCTGGCTTGCGCGTTCGCCATGCGGATGCTGCGGTCGAAGGCCACCCAGGTCATCAGGCGGCTGTAGGTGAATTCCTGGCGGCCGCCGCGGGTTTCCCAGATGCCCTCGTCGGGGCGATCCCAGTTGTTTGCGAGCCAGTCGACAAGGCGGCTGAATGTCCGCCAACCGGCGATGGCGGCCATATCGGTCCCCTGCGCCAGCGCGTCCGCTGCCTCGCCGTAGATGTCGAGCTGGATCTGGTCAGCTGCGCCGTTGCCGACCCGGACCGGCGCCGAACCCTGGTATCCCTCCAGGTGGGGCAGCGTTATTTCGTCCAGGCGTGGGTCGCCGTCGACGCGGTACATGATCTGCAAGGGTTCGCCGGAGGCGGTGCCGCCCGCGTCGACCCGGTCGCGCAGCCAGCGACGGAACGCATAGGGCTCCTCGGTGAAGCCGAGGTCGCTCAGCGCCCGCACCGACAGCGAGGCGTCGCGGATCCAGGTGTAGCGGTAGTCCCAATTGCGTTCGCCGCCGATTTGTTCGGGCAATCCCATGGTGGCCGCGGCGATCGGCGCGCCGGTCGGGGCGTAGGTGAGCAGTTTGAGGGTGATCGCGGACCGATTGACCATGTCCCGCCAGCGCCCGCGGTAGGTGGACGAGCGCAACCAGGTCTGCCAGAAGCGACGGCACTGGTCGAACTCGTGGGCGATCGTTGCCCACATCGGTGCCGACGAGAAGTCCGCGCCCGCGGGAGCGGTGGTCAGCACGACCGCGGCTCGCTCACCGGCGGACAAGGTGAATCGCGCGGTGATGTCGGCGCCGTCGGGGTGCAGCGCGATCGGGTCGGTGGATTGCAGGTGCAGATCGGCGATGCCGGAACGGAAGACGGCGGTTCGTTCATCGACTCGGTCGAGGGTGTGGGTGGCGCGGGCATAGTCGAACCGGGGGCGGCAGGCGAGAGTGAACGTGAAGCTTCCCCGCACCACCCGCGCGAATCGCACCAATCTGTGCCGGTCGGCCGGTTCGGTGCCGCGAATCGGCTCCATGAAGTCGGCGACCTCGCCCACGCCGTCGGGTCCGGAGAACCGCGTCAACAGAATGGCGGTGTCGGGCAGGTACAGCTGCCGGACGGTCACCGTGTTGGTGGTGTCGACGGCGAGCGAGCAATGTCCGCCCTTCTCGCTGTCGAGCAGCGATGCGAACACACTCGGTGAATCGAACCGTGGCGCGCACCACCAGTCGATCGTTCCGGCAGCCGATACCAGCGCCGCTGTCTGCAGATCACCGACGATGCCGTGCTCGTCGATCGGCGGGTACGAGTTCACGAACACTCCTCGCCTCGGACCGCCGTTCGCGCGGTCGGCGAGCTTCAGCCAACCAGCGAACGGCGGCGTCGGCCTCATCCGGAACGGGTGAATCCCGCGCCTCGGAGCTGAGGTTGGCGTGTTCGGCACGAGATTGGCGCGTTCTGTTCTTGTCGTGGCCGCGAGGTAATTCGACACTTACGTTCGGATGGTCGGTGAGTGAACGATGGGAGTGTGCGGTGACAAGGGAGAGTGCCACTGTCTACGTGATTTCCGCGCTGGAGTCGAAAGGAACCGCGACCCGCGACGACTTCGACGTAGCCGGTATCGTCGCCACGTTCCGCGACCTCATCGACGGGTGGGACTTCCGCTTGCTGGAGCGGGAAACGTTCTGGCAGATCGCCTCGACCTACCTCAGGACGTGACGTTGCGAACCGGAGGCGACCCTGTTTCCCAGCGCCGGGCAGCCCGGCGCAGCGAGCCCGCGTCGGAGTAGCCGAGCAGTTCCGCCTGCTTGGTGCCGCTGAGCGAGCCTCCGGACGCCGCTCGCGACAACCTCGCGCTGCGGGCCCGGTCCAGTTCGGCCCGCCAGGTGGTGCCGGATTCGGCCAGCCGCCGCTGCAACGTGCGAGGGCTGATGTTGAGGATCTGGGCGACACTGTCGAGCGAGACCGCCCCGCCGTCGATGGCCTCGTCCACCGCGTCGGCCACTCGTGCGGGCCAGGCCGAGGCAAGGGTCGGCGGTGGCGCCAGGGCGGCGGCCAGCGGTTCCAGAACCGCTGCCAGGACGGGATCAGCGGTGGTCAGGGGAAGATTCAGGTCCGCGGAGCGGAAAGTCATCGAGTCGGCCGGTGCGTCGAATTCCAGTGTGGCGGAGCCGAAGACGGCACGAAAGCGGTCCACGTGCGCGGGAGCGGCCTGACGCAGTGAGACACGCACCGGGTTCAGCGGATCGTCGACGACCCGGCGCGCGCGGCTCAGGACGGCCGACAGACCCCACAGCTGGGTGTGGTCCCTGCCACGGCCTTCGCCGTCGAGCATCTCGAGGTACAGGGTGGACTCGTCCTCGGTCTCGGTGACCAGGTCGAATCGGTGATTGGTGGTGACCGCGGTGATGTAGGGACCGCAGGTGGCCAGCCCGGCTCCCAGCGTCGGCGCGGACGCGAACAGATAGTCGTACAGCCCGAGGCTGGACAGCTCGTAGCGCTGGGCCACCTGCAGCGCGACGTCCGGGCCGAGACGATGTTCGCCGACCTCCCACAGCCGGGAGAACGTCGCACTGGGTAGATGCACGTCGTGGCCGGTCATCGTCCAATCCGGGACCCCGGTGTCCCGGATCAGCTGCGCACGATCGAGCCCGGCTGCGCCGAGCTGGGAAATGACGAAACGGTGCAGCAAGCTCTGGTCGGTAGCCATGACGTCTCCTCGTGGCAGCGTGCCGATCTGCGAACGTTTACGTCAGCCGCAGGCGTCGACCGATAGGGAGAGTCTGTCGGCGAACGTCTCGGCGCTTCGCGATCGGCACCTCGTGTTTGATCCGGTTCTACCAGTTCCGCGCAGGTCGCGAAAGCAATCGCGATTCTGGTCGGCAATCATGGCAGCGGTCGTGCGATGGGCTCCGATGGCATCCTGCGAACGGTGGATGCTCGGTACTCGAGCGTGCCATGGTGAGTTGTGACCGTGGAACTGTGCTGCCTGACCGTCCGTGTCGACACCGCGCGGTGGAGCGAAACCGTGCTCACGGAGGTCGATCTGGTGGTGCCTGCCGGTCAGATCACCGCTGTGCTCGGTGGGCCCGGCGCCGGAAAGTCCATGGCCGCTTCGGCTCTCGCGGGACGATTGCCCGCCGCCGCGCAGTATCGGGGCCAGGTCTTGGTCGACGGTGTGGCTGTCGACGGTCAGCGATGGGCGGCCCTACGTGAGGGCGTCGTCGGCTATGTGCCGCAAGAAGGTGTGACGGCATTCGACTCGGGCAAAACGGTAGGCGCCCAATTGCGGGCGTTGGAGCGGCGCCATCGAGCGTGGAGTGTCGAGCGAGCGTGCGCCGCCGCACAGTATCCGGCCGAGGCCTCGGACCTTCTGCCACATCAGCATTCGGGAGGTCAGATCCAGCGCGCCGCGCTCGCCGCCGCGCTGCTGCCGGCTCCGCGCGTCCTCATCGCAGACGGACCGACCAATTCTCTCGACAGGGCGACGGCGTACGGGGTGTGGCGATCATTGCGTGATTACGCCGACTCCGGTGCGGCGGTACTCGTGGTCAGCAACGAGGTGCAGATGCTGACTCACGGCGGCGTCGCCGACCGAATGGTGATCCTGCACGCGGGCCGGGTCCTCGCCGCGGGAACGACCGCAGAGCTCGGAAAGTCGACCGACACCTTCGTGCGGACCCTGCTCGGGTCGTCCTTCTGACGCGGCGCCGCGATCGGCAGCTCAGTCGGCGCCGGTCACGAAAACACGCTCCAGTAGGGCGAACAGGCAATCTCGATCTCGGTCACTGAGCTTCTTCAGGCCGTCTTGCGTCGACTGCATCTTCGCACGGATCGTATCGGTGACGCGCTCGCCCTCGGGCGTGATGACGAGATGAGTGACGCGCCGGTCGGACGCACTGGCCTCGCGGCGCACGAGGTCGCGCTTCTCCAGCCGGTTGATGATCCCGGTGACATTGGACGCGTCGCAGGACAGGGTCTCGGCCAGGGCGCGCATCGCAACAGGCCCTCGGCGCAGCACCGTCAGCGTTTTGCCCTGACTGGCCGTGAGGTTCTCGCTCGCCGCCGCCGCGGTGAAGTCCCCGTAATAGACGCCGAGCGCCACCGAGAGCAGCTCCATGAGCTGGGCCGTATCGACGCGCGCAGCTTCTTCCATGAGAGTCAGCTTATCCGCAGAAACTTGACTATCTCAAATATCTGCCTCTAGCGTGGGGGCATTGCTTGAAGTTCTCAACCTTCGACTTTGTCAAGTACCTCTGAGGAGTATCCAGTGATCGTCACCCAGTCCGAGGCCTCCCGCACGGCGGAGATCCTGTCGCGGCCCGTCACACTGAACGGCCTGACTGTCCCGAACCGCATCGTGATGGCGCCGATGACGCGGATGCTCTCGCCCGGCGGCGTTCCCGGTGACGATGTTCGGTCCTATTACGCCCGCCGCGCCGCCGCGGGTGTCGGTCTGATCGTCACCGAGGGAACCTACGTCGGCCATCAGTCGGCCGGGCAGAGCGATAGTGTGCCGCGGTTCCACGGTGAGGAGCAGTTGGCGGGGTGGGCGAAGGTCGCCGAGGACGTCCACGCGGCGGGCGGCACGATCGTTCCGCAGCTGTGGCATATCGGCATGGTGCGCAATCAGGGCGAGCAGCCCTATGTCGACGCGCCCGCCGTCGGTCCCTCCGGCATTCGCGTCGACGGCACCGAGGGCACCGGCAAGGCGATGACCCAGCGTGACCTGGACGACGTCATCGGCGCCTTCGCCGAGGCCGCCGCGGCGGCCGAGCGCATCGGTTTCGACGGCGTCGAACTGCACGGTGCGCACGGCTATCTGCTAGATCAGTTCCTCTGGGAGCGCACGAACCGCCGCGACGATGTGTACGGCGGTGACGCGGTGGCCCGCACGAGGTTCGCGGCCGAGCTGGTGGCCGCCGTCCGCGCGGTCGTCTCGCCCGAGTTCCCGGTGATCTTCCGCTACTCGCAGTGGAAGCAGGAGGCC
>NZ_JBHWZY010000191.1:0-9592 GCF_042727815.1 Nocardia sp. NPDC060220 | reverse complement strand
GGAAAACACAGTGCGAGCGCCTAGTTGGGGCGGCCGACCTCGTAGGTGCCGTCTTCCTTGGTGATCTTGACGGTGACCTTCTTCGCCTCGCCACTGACCTTCAGGTCACAGGTGAAGGTCGCGTCGACCTCCACCGCCTGGCCGGAGGGGCAGCTGACATCGGAGACGTCGGCGATGCCGTAGGAGTCCTTCAGCACGCGCGAGACACCGTCCTGCACGGCCGCGTTGTCGAGTTCGTCCGAGGAGAACACGACCAGGATCAGACCGATCACGGCGGCGACCACGAGCACACCCGCGGCGATGAGCCCGATGATCAGGCCCTTGCTCTTGCCACCGGAGGACGGCTGCTGGCCCCACTGCTGTTGCGGGGCGGGCTGCTGGCCCCACTGCTGCTGCGGCGCGGGCTGACCCCACTGCTGCGGCGCGTTGGCGGCCTGGTTGTTCCAGTCCTGCGGCGGCGGCTGGGTCTGGCCCCACTGCTGCTGCGGCCCGGTCGGCTGCTGCG
This sequence comes from Nocardia sp. NPDC060220, assembly GCF_042727815.1. Classification (NCBI taxonomy): domain Bacteria; kingdom Bacillati; phylum Actinomycetota; class Actinomycetes; order Mycobacteriales; family Nocardiaceae; genus Nocardia; species Nocardia sp. NPDC060220. Next base: position 9,087 of record NZ_JBHWZY010000191.1, on the reverse strand, counting down.
GCTGCTGGCCCCACGGCTGCTGCGGCTGCTGGGGCTGTTGTCCCCACGGCTGCTGTGGCTGCTGCGCGTTCGGGTCTTTCCACTGCTGGGTGGGCTGGGCGCCCTGTTGTGGCGGCTGCTGCGCGCCACCCCAGTGCTGGGTGGGACCGGCGCCACCGGCCCCCTGCTGACCCCCCCAGTGCTGGGTGGGATCGTTGTTCCCCTCCCCGGGGTTGTTCGGTCCGTAAGGGCCGCTCATCCACTCGCCTCCACTCGCATCATTAGTCCATACGGTAGCCCCCCGCGCCGGGCCTGCCGCATTCGCACGACATCCGCCTCACGGTCGGTACGCGAAGAAATCAAATCACAGACGTGCCGACTACGCGGCGTCCACCGCGACGACACCCCGCCGTACCGCACGCACCGCCTTGGCGGCGGTGGACGCGATCTCGGGGTCGTCGGCGGTGTTGTGGATCTGATCGAGCAGGTCGATCACCTGCCTGCACCACCGCACGAAATCGCCCGCCGACATCGTCGTACCGTGGTCGCCGCTGGCCAGCAACGCCTCGGCCAACGCATCACCGCGCGCCCACTTGTAGACCCCGGTGACGAACCCCAGATCGGGTTCGCGGGTGGGCGGAAGTTTGTGTCGCACCTCGTCGGAGCGCAGATCCGACCACACTTCGATAGTGGCCGCGACCGCACGGCGGATCGGATCGGTCGGTCCCGCCGGCATCAGCAGGCCGGTTTCCTGGCGCGATTCGTAGACCAGTGTCGACACCACCGCCGCGAGTTCGGCCGGGCCGAGTCCGCGCCACAGACCCTGGCGCAGGGCCTCGGCGACCACGAGATCGCTCTCGGCATAGATTCGGGCCAGGCGCCTGCCGTCGGCGGTCACCTCACCGTGGGCGACGAAGCCGCGTTCCTCGAGCAGCCCGACGATCCGATCGAACGTGCGCGCCAGCGAATTCGTGGTGGCGGCAACTTTCTGGCGCATCGTCTCGGTCTCGCGGGCGAGCCGCGAATACCGCTCGCCGGTGCGGCTCAGCTGCTCCCGATCGGGACGATTGTGCGCGGGATGGGACCGCAGACTGCGCCGCAGCGTCGAGAGCTGACGATCTTCGCCGCCGCGAACACGATCGTTGCGCTTGCCACGGCGCGGAGCCGAGATTCCGGTGCCGCGCAATGCCGAGGCCAGGTCTCGGCGGATGCGCGCGGTCCGATGATCGACCCGGCGCGGCAGATCCATGCGCCCGAGCGCTTCGGCGGGCTCCGGGAAATCGGCCGCGGACACCCGGCCTGCCCAGTGGTCCTCGGTCAATACCAGTGGACGCGGATCGCCGGGCGTCTGGTCGGGTTCGAGGATCACCGCGAGCCCGGAACGCTTGCCCACGGGAATGGACACCACGTCGCCGCGACGCAACCCGATCAGCGCTTTCACCGCGGCACCGCGCCGGTCTGCCCGCCCCTGCTGCTGGATATCGCGCTCGCGCTGCTTGATCCGGTCACGCAGCGACAGATACTCCATGAAATCGCCGTCGACGCCGCCGAGCTGACTCTCCAGCTTGCGCAGCGCGCCCTCGTTGCGTTCGATCCCACGGACGAGCCCCACGACCGACCGGTCGGCCTGGAACTGGGCGAACGACCGTTCGAGCAGCGTTCGGGCTTCCTGGGCACCCATCCGGTCGATCAGGTTGATCGACATGTTGTAGCCGGGCCGGAACGAGCTGCGCAGCGGATAGGTGCGGGTGGAGGCGAGGCCTGCCACCGCACTGGTGTCGACCTCGGGCTGCCACAGCACCACCGCGTGGCCCTCGACGTCGATACCGCGCCTCCCCGCACGACCAGTGAGCTGGGTGTACTCGCCGGGGGTGAGCTCGGCATGGGTTTCGCCGTTGAACTTCACCAGCCGCTCGAGCACCACCGTGCGGGCGGGCATGTTGATGCCCAGTGCCAAGGTCTCGGTGGCGAACACCGCGCGCACCAGACCCTTGACGAACAGCTCCTCGACGGTGTGCCGGAACGCGGGCAGCATACCGGCGTGGTGGGCGGCCAGGCCGCGCTGCAGCGCCTCGCGCCACTCCCAGTAGCCGAGGACCTCCAGATCGCCCTTGGGCAGGTCACCGGTGTGCTTCTCGATGATCTCGTCGATCTGCGCGGCCTCGCCGGGACGGCTCAGATCGAGGCGGGCGCGCAGGCACTGGGCCAGCGCGCCGTCGCAGCCCGCGCGGCTGAAGATGAACGTGATCGCGGGCAGCAGGTTTTCCTCGTCGAGCCGCGCCAGGACATCCGGTCGCGGCAGCGGCCGGAAGTTGCCGCCTCGCCCGCCACGCCCACGCGGACCGCCGTACCCGTGCATCCGGTCGGCGCTCTCACGCTGGCGGATGAACCGCACGAGGTCTTCGTCGACTACGACCTTGCGGTCGCTGGACTTGGTGTCGAACAGGTCGAACATCCGCCGGCCGACCATCACGTGCTGCCACAGCGGCACCGGCCTGGTCTCGTCGACCACCACCGCGGTGTCGCCGCGCACGGTTTCCATCCAGGCGCCGAACTCCTCGGCGTTGGACACCGTCGCCGACAGGCTCACCAGTCGCACATCCGGCGGCAGGTGCAGGATCACTTCCTCCCACACCGCGCCCCGGAACCGGTCGGCCAGGTAGTGCACCTCGTCCATCACCACGTAGGACAGACCGTGCAGCGAGTCCGAGGAGGCGTAGAGCATGTTGCGCAACACCTCGGTGGTCATCACGACCACCGGCGCGCCGGGGTTGATCGACTGGTCACCGGTGAGCAGGCCGACACTGTCGCGGCCGTGGCGGGCGGTGAGATCGGCGAACTTCTGATTCGACAGCGCCTTGATCGGCGTGGTGTAGAAGCACTTTCCGCCCGAGGCCAGCGCCATGTGCACGGCGAACTCACCGACGATCGTCTTGCCCGCTCCGGTCGGGGCGCACACGAGCACGCTGTGCCCGTCTTCCAGCGCCGCGCACGCGGTGCTCTGGAAGGGGTCCAGATCGAACGAGATTTCACCGGCGAATTTCGCCAGTTCGCTGGGCAGCCCCGGAGTGTCGGTCACCCCTCAGAGCGTATCGGAGTAGTCCGACACCGGGCGCGCGGTTTTCTCCGGCTCGCTCACCGGATCGGCGGACGCCACCGGCTCGGGGGTCTCGAGCGGAGAGGCCTGTTCGTCGTCGAGCGTGCCCCAGCCCTCCTTCTCTTCCCGGCGGGCCTTGCGCGCGTCACTGAACCGCGCGAACTGCACGGCGAACTCGAACAGCACGGTCAGCGCGATCGCCAGCGCCAGCATCGAGAACGGGTCCTGCGGTGTGACGATCGCGGCGAAGACGAACAGACCGAAGATCATCCCGCGCCGCCACGCCTTGAGCTTGGTGTAGGGCAGCACGCCGACCAGGTTCAGCCCGATGATGATCAGCGGCGTCTCGAAACTGACGCCGAAGATGATCAGCAACTGGATGATGAAACCGAAGTACTGATTACCGCTGAGCGCGGTGATCTGGACGTTGTCGCCGATGGTCATCAGGAACGACAACGCGTGCGAGACCACCACGTAGGCGAGCACGGCACCCGTCACGAACAGCACCGAACCGGTCACCACGAACCCGACCGCGAGCTTGCGTTCCTTCGCGTACAGCCCCGGGGTGATGAACGCCCACAGCTGGTACAGCCAGAACGGGGTCGCGATCACCACACCGGCGGTGAACCCGACCTTCAACCGGAGCATGAACTGGTCGAAGGGGCCCGTGGCGAGCAGCCGGCAGGCGCCGTCGGGGGTCAGGCTGGCCCGCGCCGATTCGGGCAGCGCACAGTAGGGGCCGCGCAGGATCTCGCCCAGGCTCTCCATCCCGAAGAGGGTGTGCGCGTACCAGAAGAAGCCGATCAGGGTGGTCACCGCGATCGCGGCCAGTGCCAGCAGCAGCCGGGTGCGCAGTTCCTGCAGGTGCTCGACCAACGACATGGTGCCGTCGGGATTCGTCCTGCGCTTGGTGCGCCGGGGATCGAACGGGATGCGCATGGTGGGTGGTGGCCTCTAACCCTCGGTTCGGCGGATGCTCGGCGGCAACTTCTGACGAGACAGCACTTCGCCCCGGAGCGATGACTACCGCTCCGGGGTGATGGCCGAGGTCAGAGGGTTTTGTGGCCCTGCTGCGGTTCGACGATCGGGGTCTGTGCCTGCGGCGCCGACGCGGACAGCTGCTGCTGCGGCGCGGGGGTGGCCGGGGTGGCCGCCGGTGCGTCGGATGCCGACGACTCCGCCTGCATCTGCCCGACCTCGCTCTTGAAGATCCGCAGCGAGCGGCCGAGACCGCGTGCCGCGTCGGGAAGCCGCTTCGCGCCGAAGAGCAGAACGAACAGCAACGCGATGATCAGCAGGTGCGTCCAGCTGAACGTGCCCATTATCAGATACCTCCAAAGACTGTGGTGATTACCGATGCTACCTGGGTTCGGACCGTGGTGGACGCCGAGCCGCAGCGGTGTTCGCCACGCGTTCAACCCGCGACAGCGGCCGCCGCCCCGGTCAGCTCGGCGAACAACCGGCTTCCGGTGAACCGGGCGGTGTCGCCGGACTCAGCGATCCTGATCAGCTCCGTCAACCGCCGGTTGACCGGCGTCGGGTGCCCGACCATGTCGCCGAGGCGCACGATTTCCCCGCACAACCACGCGATTTCGGTCCGTCGACCGAGCGCGAGGTCATCGGCCATCGACGAGCGGGCGAGCGGATCGATGGCGAGCACACGCCCGAACACCCGGCGGAAGACCGCGTCGGGAACGCGCAGCAAATGCACCATCAACTCGGGTGGAACGGGGGTGAGCTGCGCGGGCCGAATTCGCGCAGTGTTCATCACGGCGAGGGCTTCGGACTGGGTCAGCGCGAGGCAGCGGCGGTAGTCACGCTCGGCGAGTTCCTCACGCAGCGGCTTGCCCGACAGCGCGTTGATCGGGTTGTTCAGATTGAGCAGCAATTTCGCCCATTGCACCGGACGCAGATCGCGGTGGCGGCGCAGCGGCAGTCCGGCCGCCCGGAAACGGTCGGCGAAGCGGTCGACGACCGGGTCGTCCTGGATCGCGAGGTCGCCGTCGCTGGCGCGGTGGAAACACCCGCGACCGCTGTGCACCACATTGAACATCACCATCCCGGCCAGGGCGATGCTGGTCGGCAGAATCTCTCTGATCACGCTGGCGTTGCCGATGCCGTTCTGCAGGCTCACGACCGGCGTGCCGGGGCGTAATCGGCCCGCGACGGCACGGACCGCGGCGGCGGTGTCGGCCGATTTCACCGTCACCAGGACCAGGTCGGCCAACTCGGGTTCGTCGGGCTCGAGCGCGAGGCCGAACCGGTCGGGCGTCACCTCGGTCGAACCGCCGTCCAGATCGGTGAGGCGCAGGCCGTGTTCGGCGATGTCGTCGAGGATCCGCTGACGGCCGACGAAGATCACTTCCATGCCCGCGGCGGCCAGGTGACCGCCGATGAAAACCCCGACGCTGCCCGCGCCGAGGACCAGTACTCGCTGACTCACGCGGGTTCGGTCTCCCCCACCAGTCCGGCGGCCGCGTAGGCGGCCAGGGCGGCGTCGGCGCGCAGGCGCACCGCCGCCACCAGTTCGGGTGGCCCGAGCACGGTGACGCCGGTGCCGAAGCCGAGCAGCAGCCGAGCCATCCAGTCCGGTGAGGCGAAGCGCATGCCCGCCTCGATGCTGCCGTCGGCGCGCGATTCGATGCGGTGCATGGGGTACTGGTCGAGCACCCAGGCGTAGTCGGCGCGGATCCGGAGCCGGGCCAGCGGCACGTCGGGGTCGTCCTGGAACAGGTCGAGTGCCGCGGCGTCGTTGGCGGCGTGGCTCGGCGCACGGGCGGGTTCGTCGAGTTCGGTGGCGTCCTCGATCCGATCGAACCGAAACAGGCGAACGCCTTCGGCCTGCCTGCACCAGGCCTGCAGGTAGCTGTTGTTGTCGACCAGCACCACGCGAATCGGGTCGACGATACGTTCGGACACCTCGTCGCGGCTGGCGGAGTAGTAGACCAGGCGCAGGGCCCGCGCGTCGGCGAGCGCGGCGCGCACGGTCGCGACCACCGGCTTCTCGACGGGGACATCGACCGGTTTGCCGGTGACGACGGCGTCGGTGCTGGCGATCGCCGATTCGATCTTGGCGATGGCGGCGTGTGCGGCGGTCGGATCGACCATGCCCGGCATCTCCACGATCGAGCGCAGCGCCACCAGCAGCGCGGTGGCCTCGGTGGAGGTCAGCCGTAGCGGCCGTTCGATCCCGGCCGAGAAGGTGACCTCGATGCTCTCCTCGGAGAACGACAGGTCGATCAGATCGCCGGGACCGTAGCCCGGCAATCCGCACATCCACAGCTGATTGAGGTCGCTCATCAGCTGTTTGGTGGTGACACCCAGTTCGGCGGCGGCCTCGGCCGCGCTGATACCCGGGTGCGCGAGCAGGTAGGGCACCATGTTCAGCAGGCGCGAAAGGCGTAGGGACAGACGCGAACTCACGACGTGACCTCCGTGTGGTCGAGTACCGACCGTAGCCGGTTCATCACGTCGGCGCGCAGTTCCGGTGGTTCCAGAACGAGAACATCGGGACCGAGGCCGGTGATCAGCCGGGCCACCCAGTCGCGGGATCGGACCGGCACCGCGAGCACCGAGCCGGGACGTCCGCCCAGGTCACGGGTGTCGACTTCGGTGCCGATGCGGCGCAATTCGCGACCGCGACCCTTGGCGACCCACACGGTGGCCGACCCGGTGACGGGAGCGTCGCCGGTGACCCGGTCGACGATCGCGCGCAGATCGGTGTGCGCGGGCTTGTGGACCGCGTCGACCGGACCGTACGGCCGCACCTGTCCACCGATCCGCGAGAGCCGGAACGTGCGAACGGCGTCACGTTCGCGGTCGTGGCCGACCAGATACCAGCGCCCGTGCCGGGTCACCACCCCCCACGGTTCGACATCGCGGGTCACGAACGGATCGGTGACGGCGCTGTGGTGGCCGAATCGCACCGCCTGCCCCGCGTCGATCGCCGCGAGGAGTTCCCGCAACACCGGCTCCGATCCTCGGGTGCGGGCGGGCACCGCGGGCACCGACACCCCGACGTTGTCGGTCTCGACGGTGACCCCGGCCGCACGCAGCTTCAGCAGCGCGCCCTCGGCCGCGCCCGCCAATTCCGGTGAGGCCCACATCTGCACCGCGACGGCGACCGCCGCGGCTTCCTCGCTGGTCAGGTCGATATCGGGCAGCTCGTAGGCGTCCCGGTTGATCCGGTATCCCTCGAGTGTCGAGAACCGTCCTACCGGACCGACTTCCAACGGGATGCCCAGATCGCGCAATTCGTTCTTGTCGCGCTCGAACATCCGGCTGAACGCCTCGTCGGTCGCGGAGTCCTCGTAACCGGCCACGCTGGCGCGAATACGTTCCGCGCTCAGGAACTGCCTGGTCGACAGCAGCGCGATGACCAGATTCATCAGCCGCTCGACCTTGGATATCGCCACTCGATAGAGGGTAATGGTCGCGCCCGCTCCCCCGCGCGTCGGCGCACACTTGGGCCACGGTCCCGCGACCATGGAACCCACCCGCCGAAAGGATCACAATGCTCGTCGCCTTCTCCGTTGCGCCCAGCGGTTCCGCCCACCACGACGGCTCGGTCGGCGAAGCGGTCGCCGCGGCCGTCCGGGTGGTCCGCGCTTCCGGCCTGCCGAACCGCACCGACGCGATGTTCACCACCCTCGAGGGCGAATGGGACGAGGTGATGGCAGTGATCAAAGCCGCCACCGACGCCATCCTGGTCACCGCACCCCGCTGCAGCCTGGTCCTCAAGGCCGATATCCGACCCGGGGTCACCGACGCGCTGCACAGCAAGGTCGACACGGTCGAGCGCTATCTCGCCGACGGGTAGCCAAACGCCCACGGGTGCGAGAATGCGAGGGTGAACCTCCGTCCGGCATGCCGTGCCGCGGGCATCGGCGTGGTGTCGATCAGCGAGCACGTCGGCCCCGCTCGGGCACATCGGGCCGTCCCCACCTTGTCGGCTCGACTCGTTGTCGGTCTCGGGGCTCCGCTCGAGGTCGACTACGGCGGACAGACCTTGCGCACGCAGGCTGTCGTGGCCGGCTTGATGCGGCCGGGGCTCGCGACGCCGGTCACCACCCTGCTGCCGCGGCAGCCGACGGCTTATGTCGAGTTGTCGGCGTCGGCCCTGCGCCGCCTGATCGGCATGCCGCTCAGTGAAGTGGACGCGGGCGGTGTGATCGCCGACGCCGTACTGCCGTGGGTGCGTTCGATGTGCGAGGAGTTGGCGGAGCACCCGGCCGCTCGACGCGAGGCTGTTCTGCGCATTCGGCTGCTCGACCAGCTGAACCGGGCCGGGTACGACACCACCGCCGACCACGCCCTGCGCGCGCTGGATCTGATCAGAGCCGGTGGTGGAACGGCGTCGGTCGACGATCTCGCCGACCACGTACACCTGAGCGCCCGGCGTCTGCGCGAGGTGATGCGACGCTCGCTGGGGGTCACCCCGAAATTCGCCTCCCGCGTGGCCCGTCTCGAGTGCGCGGTTCACCGCGCAGGCACGGGCGCAACGTCCTGGGCCCAGGTGGCGGCCGAGTCGGGCTACCACGATCAGAGCCACCTCGTGCGCGAGTTCCGCGACCTCATGAACACCACGCCGACCGACTGGCTCGCGGAAGAGGGCCGAAATCTACAAGGCAGGCAAAGCCCGGTTCCACGACCATGGGAAACATGAACAGCCAACTGGTCCCGAAGCTGCTGGTCTCCGACGCGGACGCCGCGATCACCTTCTACACCCAGGTGCTCGGAGCCGAGGTGAGTCTGCGCGTCGCCGAGGACGCGGTGGTGCACCACGCCGAACTCACGCTCGGCTCCGTCGTGTTCGCGCTGGCACACAGTGCCGAGGAGTGGGGGTGGGCCGACCCGGAATCGGTGGGTGGCTCGCCGGTACTGCTCGTGCTCACTGTCGCCGATCCCGACGCGACAGCGCAGCGGATGGCCCAGCACGGAGCCGAGGTCGTGATCCCCGTCGACAACCGTCCCTACGGCAAGCGACAGGGCAGGGTGAAGGACCCCTTCTG
>NZ_JBHWZY010000190.1:0-9606 GCF_042727815.1 Nocardia sp. NPDC060220 | reverse complement strand
GAGCAGATCCCACACCGAGCCGACGACCTGTCGCTTCTCGTTCAGCGGTACCCCGCGCACGAGGTTGGCGAACACCCAGCCCCACGCCAGTGCCGGAATCCACGAGCCGATGCCGATGCCGATGTCGCACCAGGCCCGCCACTTCGGCGAGTTGATCTTCGATCGCCACTCGATCGCGCAGATTCGCAGGATCAACGCGACCAGCAACAACAGCAGGGCCAGATAGAACCCGGAGAACAAGCTCGCGTACCACTCGGGAAACGCCGCGAACATCGCACCGCCCGCGGTGATCAGCCAGACTTCGTTGCCGTCCCACACCGGGCCGATGGTGTTGAGCACGACGCGCCTGCGCACATCGGAACCCTTACCGAGGATCGGCATCAGCATGCCGACGCCGAAGTCGAAGCCCTCGAGGATGAAGTAGCCGGTGAACAGCACGGCGACCAACACGAACCAGAATTGCTGCAGACTCATCGTCGTCTCCTAGTACGCGAAGGACAGCGGCTCGACGGGTTCGGCGCGGTGCCTGCCGCCACCGCCGTCGTCATCGGGACCGAACTCGTCATCGGAAGCCGTCGGCCCTGGTTCGGGCCCGACCACGGTGTAGCGATGCATCAGGTAGTACCAGACCACCGCCAGCGCGCCGTAGAGCAGCGTGAAGACAGCGAGGGAGAAGATGACCGTTCCCGGTGCGTGATCGGAGACGCCTTGCGCCACCGTCATTCGAATGGTCTTGTCGCCGGTCAGGTTCGGCACCACCACCCACGGCTGACGTCCCATCTCGGTGAAGACCCAGCCCGCGCTGTTGGCCAGGAACGGGGTCGGGATGGCGATCAGGCACAGCCAGGAGAACCAGCGTGTGTCGGGAACTCGGCCACCGCGGGTCATCCAGAGTCCGGCCAGCAGCAAGAGCGCCGGTCCGGCCAGCAGACCGATCATGCCGCGGAAGCCCCAGTAGGTGACGAAGAGGTTGGGCCGGTAGTTGCCGGGTCCGTAGTCCTGGACGTAGGACTTCTGCAGATCCTCCACACCCTGCAACGTGACGCCGGTGAACTTGCCCTCGGCCAGGAACGGCAGGACATAGGGAACCTCCAGCAGATGCGTGACGCTGTCGCAGTTGTTGTGCGTGCCGACGGTGAGGATCGAGAACTTCGGATCGGTCTCGGTGTGGCACAGCGATTCCGCCGACGCCATCTTCATCGGCTGCTGTTCGAACATGATCTTGCCCTGGATATCGCCGGTCAGAGCCACTACGACGATCGATGCGGCGATCACCCACATGCCCGCCCGCGCCGCCGGACGCCACATGGTCTCGGCTTCGTCGAGTTTCGTGGCATTACCACTGCGTACGTTGCGCACCATGAACCAGCCCGCGATGCCGACGACGAAGGTCGCCGCGGTCAAGAACGCGCCGGCGACCACATGGGGAAACGCCGCGAGGGTGGTGTTGTTGGTGAGCAGCGCCCAGATGCTGTCCAGCTCGGCGCGTCCGGTCTCGGGATTGTATTTCGCACCGACCGGGTGCTGCATGAACGAGTTGGCGGCGACGATGAAGTAGGCCGACGCGTTGACACCGATCGCGACGATCCAGATCGTGGCGAGGTGAACGAGTTTGGGCAGGCGAGTCCAGCCGAAGATCCACAATCCGAGGAATGTCGACTCCAGGAAGAAGGCGACCAGCGCTTCGAAAGCCAGTGGCGCTCCGAAGACGTCGCCGACGAACCGGGAGTACTCACTCCAGTTCATCCCGAACTGGAACTCCTGCACGATGCCGGTGGCGACACCGATGGCGAAGTTGATCAGAAAAAGTTTTCCGAAGAACTTGGTGAGTCGGTACCAGTGTTCTTTTCCGGTGATCACCCACGCTGTCTGCATTCCCGCGACGAGCGGTGCCAGTCCGATGGTGAGCGGGACGAAGATGAAATGGTAGACCGTGGTGATACCGAACTGCCATCTGGAGACATCCAGTGTGCTCATTGCCAGCGAACTCATCGTCGGATCTCCTGCCATCGCAGTGAACTGGTGCCGAACGGTGTCGAGGGGAAATGGATGAATATCAATCTTCGTGCGGTGGGGGATAGGTGATCGACGTTCCGTCGATGCCCGCACTGAATTCCGGTGTTTGCATGTAATTCGCATACGAGCGGAACGAGGCATTGCGCCATCCCTCGTTGCGGTCGATGCTCGGACCGTGCCGCAGTCCACCCGGTGCGGCGAGGTAGACGTAGCGAATGTCTTTCGCCCGCAGGATTTCCGGGAGTGTCTCGCGGCCGAACTGAGGATTGTGCCGAGACCGGGGGACGGTCCTGATATCGACGAGCTGGGTGACGCCGTAATCATCGAGCAGGCCGACGAATTCGTCCGCGGTCCGCGTGGAATGGCCGATCGTGTACACAGTCAGCACTGTTCGATCCTAGGTGACCAGGTCGCGAATTCCGGTCAGGACTCGGCGATCGTCTTCGCGTGCAGCAGGACGTCCTCGATCATCGCGGGAGTCACCCGACCGGTAGCGGTATTGCGCTGACTCACGTGGTAACTGCCGAGCACGGTGACCGATCGGCCGTCGGGATGGGTGATGACGACTTGTGCGCCGTGGGTGAAACGGGGACGTGGGCGTGGCACGTTCCAGCCACCTGCCAGCAGGACGGTAAAGAGAGCCTGCCAGCCGAAGGCGCCGAGAACGACGATCACCCGCAGCGTCGGGCGCAGCAGCTCCAATTCCCGGCTGAGGAAAGGCGCGCAGCGCTGCCGCTCTGCGGGTGTCGGTTTGTTCTCCGGCGGGGCGCAGTGCACCGGTGCGGTGAGCCGGGTATCGAGCAGTTCGATCCCGTCGTCGCGGCTGACCGGGTGCGCGCCGGTGGCCAGACCGACCGCGTGCAGTGCGCCGAACAGGACGTTGCCGCTGGGATCGCCGGTGAACATGCGCCCGGTCCGATTGCCGCCGTGGGCGGCGGGAGCGAGGCCGACTACGAGAATTCGCGCGTCGGCGGGCCCGAAGCCCGGTACCGGTCGACCCCAATACTGTTCGTGGCGGAAGGCCGCGCGTTTGACGACGGCGACCTCCTCGCGCCAGGCGACGAGCCTGGGACAGGCGCGACAGGTGGAAACCAGGCGGTCGAGCGCGGCGATATCGGGGGTGTGGGCCGCCGCTGCCGGGGCTGCTTCCGGATCCACGCCGGTCATCGGCCCAGTCTAGTCGGCGGCCCCGATGCGGTTTCGAGACAGTTCGCCGACGGAACCATCTGCGCGGTACCGTCGGTACCAGGTACATTCGGGGGATGTTGTCCACCGAGATCGTGAGCGCCGACGGAGTCGTGCGCGGTCGTGCGGGTCGTCGAATCGCCCGCTGGCGTGCCCTGCCCTACGCGGCCCCACCCATCGGAGCGTTGCGGTTGCGTGCTCCCCAGCCCGTTCGACCGTGGACGGGGGTGCGATCGGCGACCGAGTTCGGCTTCGCCGCGGTGCAGAACCCCAACGGTGCTCGCGTGGGGCCGCGAACCTGGCAACCCACCGGGGAGGATTGCCTGACGCTCAATGTGACCGCTCCGGTGACGCCCTCGTCGACACCGCGCCCGGTCATGGTGTTCTTCCACGGTGGCGGCTATCTGATCGGCACATCGAGCATGTACTCCGGCGCACGGTTGGCCGCGCGAGGAGACGTGATCGTGGTGTCGGTGAACTACCGACTCGGTGCGCTCGGGTATGTCGATTTCAGCGAATTCTCCACATCGGAGAGACCTTTCGAGTCGAACCTCGGATTGCGCGATCAGGTCGCGGCACTCGAATGGGTGCGCCGCAATATCGCCGCGTTCGGCGGTGACCCGGACAACGTCACCATCTTCGGTGAATCGGCGGGTGCACACGCGGTGGTCAGCCTGCTGGCGACCCCCGCCGCCCGCGGCCTGTTCCATCGGGCGATCGCGCAGAGCGCCCCGGCGGACTGGACCTCGACTCCGGACGCGGCGCGCCACTTCGCCCGCCGTTGCCTGGACCGGCTCGGCGCCGCCCCGGCCGACGCCGCGACCGTCCTGAACACCGTGTCAGCGAAGGAACTGGGCCGGGCGGGTGACCGCGCGCTGGGCCGGGCGCTGCGCGAGAATCCGGGCAGTTTTCCCTACGCCCCGGTCGCGGACGGCGACTTCCTGCCGGAAATGCCCGTGGACGCGATCGCGGCGGGCCGGGCGCATCCGGTGCCGTTGATCATCGGCACCAACCGCGACGAGGCGACGCTGTTCCAGCGCTTCGCCAAGGCGGTGCCGCACACCCCCGAGCAGCTGACGACCATCTTCGGACGCTACGAACCGGGCGCCGAACAAGCGGTGACCAGCCGATACCCCGGCTACCCGGCCGCGCGAACCGCGGTGCGCGTCGGCGGGGACCACCTGTTCCTGCGTCCGACGCTGGCCGTCCTCGAAGGCCACAGCCGCTATGCCCCCACCTACGCCTACCGGTACGACTACGCCCCGCGCGCACTGCATCTGGCGGGTTTCGGCGCCACCCACGCGCTCGAACTCGTCCCTGTCTTCGGCTGGGTCGACGGACCGGTCGGCCGCGCGATGACAGCGGCAGGCGGCAGGCGGGCGTTCCTGGCGGTCCAGGACCATATCCAGGACAACTGGCTCAGCTTCGCCCGCACCGGCCGGCCGCTGCCGCCCTGGAGCCCCTACACCGCCGAACGCCGGACGACCTCCATCATCGACCATCCACCGCGCGTGCTGGTCGACCCCGAGTCCGCGCGACGCGAAGCGTGGCAAGGCATCCGGAAGTGCGAAGCATGACCGTCGAGCTCGCCGCGGGGCAGCCGGCCGATCGCATCAAGGCGCTCTACGCCGAAGACGGGCAGATCCGTGCGGCGCGTCCCGCCGAGGACGTACACGCCATCGTGACGACCCCCGGGCTCGCGACGGCGCGCATCGTCGAGACCGTCATGACCGCCTACGCCGAGCGCCCGGCGCTCGGCACGCGCCGGACCGAATTGGTCGAGTCGGGCGGACGACTGACTCGAAAGCTGTTGCCGGAGTTCGATGTACTGACCTACGGGCAGGTGTGGGAGCGCACCCGCGCGCTCGCCGCCGCCTGGCACAGTGACGGCATCGTCGCGGGGGATTTCATCGCGGTGCTCGGGTTCACCAGCGCTGACTACACCGTGCTCGATCTGGCCACGATCCATGTCGGCGGGGTCGCGGTGCCGTTGCAGGCGGGCGCGGGCCTCGAACAGTTGTATTCGATCCTCGACGAGACCGAGCCGACGGTGTTCGCGGTCGACACCGCCCACCTGGCCATCGCCGTCGACGCGATACTCGCCGGCGCAACACCACGTTCGCTGATCGTGTTCGACCATCACGCCGACGACGACGATCACCGCGATGCGCTCGACGCGGCCCGTGCCCGTCTGCGTGCGGGGGGTTCGTCCCTGGTGCCGAGCACGCTCGCCGACATCGTCGCACAGGGTCGGCTCGCCGATGCGGCTGCGCTGAGCGTGCCCGCCGACGGCGAAGACCCCCTCGCCCTGCTGATCTACACCTCGGGCAGCACCGGTACGCCCAAGGGCGCGATGTACACCCAGCGCTTGGTCGCGGTCGGCTGGCAGCCCGCGCGGCCGTTGGCCGCGATCAATGTCAACTTCCTGCCGATGAGTCATATCGCGGCCCGCCTCACCCTCAACAGCGTGCTCGCCCGTGGCGGCACCGCGTTCTTCGCGGCGGCGCCGGACCTGTCCACGTTGTTCACCGACATCACGCTCGTGCGGCCCACCGAGATCTTCCTGGTGCCGCGGGTGTGCGACATGATCATGCAGCGCTTCCGTCATGAGGTCGCCGAACGCGGCGAGGCGGCGACCGAGACGGTGAAAACCGAACTGCGTGAACAGTTCCTGGGCGGCAGGTTGATGTCGGCGCTGTGCGGCAGCGCGCCGATCGCCCCCGAGCTGCGTACCTTCGTCGAATCGGTGCTGCAATTGCGCCTGCACGACGGGTACGGCTCCACCGAGACCGGCGGCGGGGTGATCTTCGATACGAAGGTGATGCGCCCGCCGGTGCTGGACTACAAACTCGTCGACGTGCCCGAACTCGGCTATTTCGGTACCGACAAGCCGTATCCGCGTGGGGAATTGCTGCTCAAGACCACCACGATGATCGCCGGGTACTACCGCCGCCCGGAGGTGACCGCCGAGGTCTTCGACGCCGACGGCTTCTGCCGCACCGGCGACGTGGTCGCGGAGCTGGCGCCGGACCGGCTGGCCTACGTCGACCGCCGCAACAATGTCCTCAAGCTGTCCCAGGGCGAGTTCGTGACGGTATCGCGGCTGGAAGCGGTGTTCGCGGGCGCCGATCTGGTGCGCCAGATCTATGTGTACGGCAGCAGCGAACGGTCCTATCTGCTGGCGGTCGTGGTGCCCACCGACGCTGCGCTCGCGGTACCTGCCGACGGGTTGCGCGCCGCGGTGAGTTCGTCGCTGCACCGCGCCGCCGTGTCGGCTGGGCTCGAGCCGTACGAGATTCCGCGCGACTTCATCATCGAGACCGAGCCGTTCTCGACCACCGACGGGACCTTGTCCGGAGTCGGGAAACTGTTGCGCCCGAAGCTGAAACAGCGGTACGGCGAGCGTCTCGAGAAGCTCTACGCGGACCTGGCACGGGGTCAGGAAGACGAACTGCAGCGGTTGCGTCGCGATGCGCCCGGCCTACCGGTGTACGAGACCGTCGTTCGCGCCGCCGGCGCGGTGCTCGGCGGCGATTCGGCAGATCTGCGACCCGATGCGCGATTCGGTGATCTCGGCGGCGATTCGCTGGCAGCACTGTCGTATTCGTCTCTGCTGCGGGAATTGCTCGCGGTGGATGTGCCGGTGAATGTGCTGCTCGGGCCGGACAGCGACCTGGCGCGCATCGCCGACTACGTGCGCCGTGAACGCGAACCAGGCACGCACAGAACCGATTCCGACGCGGTACACGGTATCGATGCGGCCGAGATTCGCGCTGCGGATCTGACACTCGAGAAGTTCTTGGATGTCACCGCGACGGCACAGGTGCCTGCCGCGGCACCCGCGCGGACGGTGCTGATCACCGGCGCCAACGGCTATCTCGGCCGGTTCCTCCTCCTGACCTGGCTGGAACGACTCGCCCCTCGGGGCGGCAAGGTGATCTGCGTGGTCCGCGGCGGCGATGCGATCGCCGCTCGCGAGCGCCTCGACGCGGCGTTCACCAGTGACAGCGAGCTCGACACTCATTTCCAGCTCCTCGCGAAGGACACGCTGGAAGTGCTGCCCGGCGACATCGGTGAACCGAATCTCGGTCTGCCACAGCCGACATGGGACCGGTTGGCCGCCGAGGTCGATCTGATCGTGCATTCCGCGGCACTGGTGAACCATGTGCTCCCGTATGCGCAGCTGTTCGGCCCGAACGTGGTGGGCACCGCCGAGATCATCCGGCTGGCGCTGACAACGAGGCGCAAGCCGGTGAGTTACCTGTCGACGGTGGCCGTCGCGGCGCAGGGGGAGTCCTTCGCCGAGGACGGTGACGTGCGAACCATGAGCCCGGTCCGCCGGCTGGACGATTCCTATGCCAACGGCTACGGCAACAGCAAGTGGGCGGGTGAGGTGCTGCTGCGGGAGGCGGCTGAGCGGTTCGGACTGCCCGTCGCGGTGTTCCGCTCGGACATGATCCTGGCGCACAGTCACTTCCGTGGCCAGCTCAATGTGCCCGACGTCTTCACCCGGCTCTTGCTGAGCGTGCTCGTGACCGGTCTCGCGCCGCTGTCGTTCTACCGCACCGATTCTGCCGGGCAACGACAGCGCGCCCATTACGACGGACTACCAGCCGACTTCGTTGCCACGGCCGTCACCGCACTCGGCGCCGCCGCTACGAGCGGTTACCGCACCTACGACGTCCTGAACCCGCACGACGACGGCATCTCCCTCGACGTCTTCGTCGACTGGCTGATCGACGCGGACTGCCACATCGATCGCATCGACAGCTACGGCGAGTGGTTCGCCCGGTTCGAAACAGCCTTGCGGGCCCTCCCCGAACCTCAGCGCAAACACACCCTGCTCCCGCTGCTCGACGCCTATCGCCGGCCCGGTCGTCCACTGCCCGGCTCGGCTCTTCCCGCCGAGGGATTCCGTGCCGCCGTCCGCGCCGCGCAGATCGGTTCCGACAACGACATTCCGCACCTACCGGCGGATCTCATCGCCAAATATGTCCGCGACCTGACCGGTCTCGGCCTGCTGGAGTAGGCCGTACGGGGTGGGCCGGGCGATCCAGGACTGCCAGCGGCTGCCGAGGACGAGCTCGGCCAGGCGCTGGTAGCCGCCGCTGCCGGGGTGGGCACCGTCGCCCGCCCTGGCTTCGCGAGTCCAGACGGGGTCGTCGGCCAAGTGCCGTGTGGTGGCGACGAACGGCACCTTGCGTGATTCGCACAGCTCCGCCATGTCGTCGGCGAGCTCTGCGGTGCGCCGCAGGTGCTCCGCGCCGCCGTCGATGACAGGTGGTGGGCCGATTACCAGCGGATGGATCGCACGCTCCCTGCTTTCGGTCAGCAGGGTCGCGAGGTTGTCGAGGCATTGTGCCCTGCCCACCCGGACGTTGCCGTCCTCCACGACCGCGTCGTTGCTGCCGAACGAGATCACCAGACGATTGTCGGCCCCGGGCAGGACGCGCGGCTCGACCTCTCCCCAGCAGCGGCGCAGGACATCAGCGGAGGTATTGCGCCGGATGCCGAGGTTGAACGCGGTGATACCGGGCCCGCTCGCGGCGAGTACGCGGCCGACCCAGCCGCGGCACTCCGGGTCGCCGATTCCCTGGACGAAGGAGTCGCCGATGAAGCAGATGCGCAGATCCTCATTCATTCGGGCAACTGTACGAGGTGGGGGAGTGGGCTTCGAGGATCGGCCTGATCGGCAGCGGGGGAGCGCACAAGTCAAGGGGCAGAGGGTATTTGAAACCGGGTGACGATCGCGGCCGCCGTAGGTGGAGATACCGGCAACCTTCGGCGAGGGGTCTCCCGGCTAGATAATTAATCGCGATATTGCGATATGCGCATCTAACCATGTTGTTTCGTCACCCACCATCGTCGACTCCACGCACCTGAATACCCTTCAAAAACACAAGGAGAGGAGGGGGTCAGGGCTGCCGTAGTGGGGGAGCGTGCCGGTTGCTACGGCGGGGTGACCATTCGCGCCACGGCCGCCACCACCGCCGCGCGCTGCGCCGCCAGGCGACCGTCGTCGGTGGATCCCGTTCTCGCATGGGTGGCTGAGGTGCGGGTCAGATCGGTGAGCATGCGAAGCATGATCGGGGCGGGGATATCGGTGGTGACGAGGCCTTCGTGCTGACCGCGGCGGAGCTCGGTGATCTTCGCGTCGATGGTGCGACGCAGAGCTTGCGGCATGTCGCCGGATGGTTCGAGTTCGGCCCAGGCTTGTAGGCGGGCGTTGTCGGGGTGGGCGACGAAGTGGTCGAACAGTCGGCCGGCGTAGGCCGGTAGGTCGTCGGCGGACATGGCCGCTTCGCTACTGGTCTCGGTGGTCCAGCGTTCGGTGACGGCCGCGTAGAGCTCGTTTTTGCCGGGAAAGTAGGCGTAGAGCCGGTCTTTGCTGGCATGTGCGACGTC
>NZ_JBHWZY010000189.1:0-9620 GCF_042727815.1 Nocardia sp. NPDC060220 | reverse complement strand
GTGTTTTTGGAGCGCTGGCGCGCTCGAGCGGGGCCCTGGAGGCCCCGATCTTCCCTCCCTACGGGTACTCCTTCGTCGCACCCTCCGGTCAGTCCAGATCGGGGCGGGCCCCTTTGGGTAGAGACATATCGGGTTTAGCGGGCCCGGGTAGTGGACGGGGTGTTTCTTGGGAGAATGGGGCTCGTGACTGATACAAACTCGCTCGACAAACCAGCTGAATCTGGGCACCCCGCGCCGGAACATGCGGCATTCGCCCAGGTTGCGCGGGGGTTCTATCCGGTAATCGTCGCCCTGTTCACCGCGACGCTGATCATCTCCAATATCTGCGCCACCAAAGGTGTGGAGTTCTTCACCGACAGTTCGGTGATGCTGGGCCCGATCCAGATCCTGCCGATCGCGACCGACGGCGCCTTCTTCCTGTTCCCGCTGGCCTACATCCTCGGCGACGTGCTCAGCGAGGTCTACGGCTTCCGCGCCACCCGCCACGCCATCTACACCGGTTTCGCCGCGCTGCTGCTGACCGTCGCCTGCTTCTACATCGCCATCAAGCTGCCCCCCGCGGGCTTCTACGAGAACCAGGAAGCCTTCCGCACGGTCCTCGGCACCACCCCTCAGCTGGTGCTCGCCGGTCTCGCCGGCTACTTCGTCGGTCAGCTGCTGAACTCGGCCACCCTGGTACTGATCAAAGAGCGCACCAAGGAAAAGCACCTGTGGGCTCGCCTGATCGGCTCCACCGTTGTCGGCGAGTTCGCCGACACCCTGATCTTCTGCTCGATCGCCGCTACTGCCATCGGCATCAACACCTGGCAGTCGTTCATCAACTACGTCATCGTCGGCTTCCTGTGGAAGACCCTGTGCGAGGTGCTCGTCATGCCGATCACCTACCGCGTCATCGCCGTCCTCAAGAAGACCGAACCGACCTACGCTCCGGCGAAGGTCGACGCGCTGCACGACTAGCCCGCAGGGTGGGCGGCGGATCGGAAGGTCCGCCGCCTACTCCCCCGGCACCTTGATCCGGCCCCGCCACTGGCCCAGGAACTCCTTCTTGAACTCGTCGAAGTAGCCGCCCTCGATGCTGGCCCTGATCCGGTCGACGAGGCGAATCGTGAAGCGCTCGTTGTGAATTGTGCACAGCGTCGCCGAGAGCATTTCCTTGGCCTTGAACAGGTGATGCAGGTAGGCGCGGGTGTAGTGGGCGCAGGTGTAGCAGTCACAGTTCTCGTCGATCGGGGTGAAGTCGCGACGGAACCGGGCGGTGTTGATGTTGAACCGCCCCTCGTCGACATAGATCGCGGCATTGCGCGCCACCCGCGAGGGATTGACGCAGTCGAACGTGTCCGCCCCGTTCTCGATCGCGGTGAACATGTCCTCCGGCTCGCTGATTCCCAGCATGTGGCGCGGTTTGGCCTCGGGCAGCTCATCACAGCACCACCCGACGATCGTGCCGAGATTGTGCTTCTCCAGCGCTCCGCCGATGCCGTAACCGTCGAATTCCGTTCCACCACTGCCCCGGATCGACTCGAGCTCACGACAAGCCTTGCGCCGCAGGTCTTCGTACTGCGCACCCTGGATCACTGCAAACAGAGCCTGATACGGCCGATGCCCGCGCACGGCGGTGAGCCGTTCGTGTTCGTCGATGCATCGCTGCGCCCACTCGTGCGTGCGCTGCAACGACTTCTCCTGATAGCCACGGGTATTCATCAAGGTGGTCAGCTCGTCGAAGGCGAACATGATGTCGGCCCCGAGTTCGTGCTGGATGCCCATCGACACCTCGGGTGTGAAGCGATGCTTCGAACCGTCCAGGTGCGAACGGAAGGTGACCCCGTCGTCATCGACGGTGGCCAGGCGCTCCTTGCCCGCCGCGATCACCTGATCGGACCGGATGTCCACAGCCTCCATGGCGAGGACCTTCTTGAAACCGACCCCCAGCGACATCACCTGGAATCCGCCGCTGTCGGTGAAGGTGGGCCCCGGCCAGTTCATGAACTTCCCGAGCCCACCCGCCTCGTCGACCACGTCGGCGCCGGGCTGCAAGTACAGGTGGTAGGCGTTGGCCAGCAGCGCCTGCGCCCCGATCTCGCGCATCGTCTCCGGCAGCACGGCCTTCACCGAAGCCTTCGTTCCCACCGGAATGAAAGCGGGCGTGGCGATCTCGCCGTGCGGGGTGGAGATCACTCCGGTCCGGCCGTGCCTGCCCCCGTCCAGACGGGTGCCTACTTCGAAGGAGAACTCGCTGCTGTCGGCCACCGACCCATCGTGCCAGGGCCTTACTGAGCGGCCGCGAACTGGGCGTTGTACAGGTTGTAGTAGGGCCCGCGCTCGGCCAGCAGCCGCTCGTGGGTGCCGTGTTCGACGATGCGCCCCTTGTCCATCACGACGATCAGATCCGCGTCCCGGATCGTCGAAAGCCGATGCGCGATCACGAAACTGGTGCGATCGCGGCGCAGGGCCGCGGTGGCGTGCTGGACCAGCGACTCGGTGCGGGTGTCGACCGAGCTCGTCGCCTCGTCCAGGATCAGGATCGACGGCTTGGCCAGGAACGCGCGGGCGATCGTGATGAGCTGCTTCTCGCCCGCGCTCACCCCGCCGCCCTCTTCGTCGATGACCGTGTCGTAGCCGTTGGGGAGCGAGTGCACGAACCGGTCGACGTAGGCCGCCCTGGCCGCGGCCTGGATGTCGGCTTCCGGCGCCGTCGGATTGCCGTAGGCGATGTTCTCGCGGATGGTGCCCTTGAACAGCCAGGTGTCCTGCAGCACCATGCCGATGCGCGAGCGCAGGTGGTCGCGGGTGATGGTGGTGATGTCGACGTCGTCGATGGCGATGGTGCCCGCGTCGAGTTCGTAGAAGCGCATCAGCAGGTTCACCAGCGTGGTCTTGCCCGCGCCGGTCGGGCCGACGATGGCGACCACGTGGCCGGGATCGGCCACCAGCGAAAGCCGTTCGATGACAGGGGTTTCCGGGTCGTAACCGAAGGACACCGCCTCGAACTCCACCCGCCCGCGATCCACCGGGCGCGCGATCTCCACCACCGGATCGGGGGACTGCTCCTCGGCGTCGAGGATCTCGAAGATCCGCTCCGCCGAGGCGACGCCGGACTGCAGCAGGTTCGCCATCGCACCGATCTGGGTGAGCGGCTGACTGAACTGGCGCGAGTACTGGATGAACGCCTGCACGTCGCCGAGCGACAGATTGCCGGTGGCCACCCGCAGCCCGCCGACCAGTGCGATGAACACGAAGTTCACGTTCCCGAGGAACATGATGGCGGGCATGATCAGGCCGGAGATGAACTGCGCCTTGAAGCTCGCGTCGTAGAGCTTGTCGTTGCGCTTGTCGAACTCCTCGCCGACCTCGCGGCCGCGGCCGAACGCGGTGATGATCTCGTGGCCGGTGTAGGCCTCTTCCACCGAGGAGTTCACCTCGCCGGTGAATTTCCACTGGTTGACGAAGTGCGGCTTGGACCGCTTGGCGATCTGCGCGGTGACCACGATCGCGGCGGGCACCGTGAGCAGCGCGATCAGTGCCAGCAGCGGCGAGATCCAGAACATCATGATCAGGATGCCGACCACGGTGAACAGCGAGACCAGCAGCTGGCTCATCGTCTGCTGCAGGCTCTGCGAGACATTGTCGACGTCGTTGGTGACGCGGCTGAGCACGTCACCGCGCGGCGCGGTGTCGAAGTAGCGCAGCGGCAGCCGGTGCAGCTTCTGCTCCACCTCGTCGCGCAGCCGCTTCACGGTGCGGTTGATGGCGATATTGAGCAGATAACCCTGCAGCCAGCCGAAGATCGCGGCGGCCACGTACAGCGCGAGCACGAGCATCAGCACGCGGCCGACGGCGTCGAAGTCGATGCCGGTACCGGGGATCACGTTCATCGCCGAGAGCATGTCGGCGCGGGTGGTCTCGCCCTGGCTGCGTAGCAGCTCGACGGTCTGGTCCTTGGTGAGGCCTGGCTCGAGCTGCTTACCCACGAAGCCGTCGAACACCAGGTTCGTCGCCCTGCCGAGCAGATACGGGCCGAGCGTATTGAGCACCACGGAAGTGATCACCAGCGCGACGATCACACCGACGGTGAACTTCTCGGGGGCCAGCCTGCTCACCAGTCGCTTCAGCGACGGACGGAACGACTTGGCCTTCGTTCCCGGCGCTCCGGGAACGGGTCCACCTGGCCTCATCGGGCTTCCTCCACGCTCAGCTGGGACTCGACGATCTCGCGGTACTCCGAGCAGCGCTGCATCAATTGGTCATGGGTTCCGATGCCGGCCATCGCACCGTCTTCGAGGACGACGATCTGGTCGGCGTCGCGAATCGTCTGAATCCGCTGGGCCACGATGATCACCGACGCGTCGGCGGTCTCGGGCTTGAGCGCGGCGCGCAGCCGGGCGTCGGTGGCGACATCGAGCGCGGAGAACGAATCGTCGAACAGGAAGATCCGCGGCCTGCGCACCAGCGCGCGGGCGATACACAGCCGCTGACGCTGACCGCCCGACACCGTGGTGCCGCCCTGGGCCACCGGAGTGTCGAGACCCTGCGGCATCTCCCGCACGAAGTCGGCCGCCTGGGCGACCTCTAGCGCGTGCCAGAGTTCGTCGTCGGTGGCGTCGGGGTTGCCGTAGCGCAGGTTGGTCGCGATGGTGCCGGAGAACAGATAGGCCTTCTGCGGCACCAATCCGATCCCACTACGCAGAAGTTCGAGGTCGAGGTGGCGTACATCGGTGCCGCCGACGTACACCGCGCCGTCGGTGACGTCGATCAGACGCGGGATCAGGTTGATCAGCGTGGTCTTGCCCGCGCCGGTGGAACCGACGACGGCAGTGGTGGTACCGGGCGACACCTGGAATCGGATACCGCGCAACACCGGCTTCTCCGCGCCGGGGTAGGCGAATTCCGCGAACTGCAGGTCGACCGTGGCCTGGTCGCCCTTGAACGACTGCGGCAACCGCGGCGGGCGCACCGAGGACTCGGTCTCGAGCACCGCGCCGATCCGATCGGCGGAGACGGCCGCGCGCGGGGCCATCATCGCCAGGAACGAGGCCATCATGACGGCCATCAGGATCTGCATGACGTAGGACAGCATCGCGGTGAGCGAGCCGATCTGCATCGTGCCGTTGTCCACATGGTGACCGCCGAACCAGATCACGCCGACAGCGGTGAGATTACTGATCAACATCACGGTCGGGAACATCAGCGCCATCAGCTTGCCGACGCGCAGCGACGCGTCGGTGAGCGCGGTGTTGGCCATCCCGAAGCGCCAGATCTCCTGCCGCTCGCGCACGAACGCGCGGACCACCCTGATACCGGTGATCTGCTCGCGCAGCACGCGGTTGACTCCGTCGATGCGTTCCTGCATCTGCCGGAACCCCGGCACCATCCTGGCCACGATCGTGCCCATGGAGAGGGCGAGGGCGGGCACCGCGATCAGCAGCAACCACGAGAGCCCGAGATCCTCGCGCAGCGCCATGATGACGCCACCGACGCACATGATCGGCGCCATCACCAGGATCGTCACCGACATCACGATGAGCAGCTGGACCTGCTGAATGTCGTTGGTCGAGCGGGTGATCAGCGACGGCGCGCCGAACATCCCCACCTCTCTGGCCGAGAACGTCTCCACCCGGTGCAGCACGCCACCGCGCATGTCGCGACCGGCGCCCATCGCCGCCTGCGCGCCGAAGTACACCGACGCGGCCGAGGCCACGATCTGCACGCAGCTCACCGCGAGCATCCACAGACCGGTGGTCCAGATGAAACCGATGTCGCCCTTGGTGACACCGTCGTCGATCAGATCGGCATTGAGGCTGGGCAGGTAGAGCATCGCGATAACCGAGATCAGCTGGAGTACGAGGACACCCGCCAGCTGGGCGCGGTACGGGGCCAGGTAGGTCCGCAGCAGGGTGATCAACATGATGGTCGAAGGCTACAGCGCGCGGGTGAGCAGCGCCGAGCACTTTTACCTGCCCTGTGGACAACTCTCAGCCTGTGGACAACTTCATGTGCCTGCGGGTGTACGCGGCTCGCGACGCACCCAGGCGCCGGGGTCGGCGACCAGTTCACCGATGAAACCGGGCAGCCGGTCGGTGGCGACGTCGGCGATGGAGACGTTCTCCAGCACGGCTCGAATATTGACCCGCAGCGCGATCCATACCTGCTGCAGCGGTTCCGCCGCGCCCGGATACCGCACATCTTCGGGCCGCTGCCCGCGCACCGACGCCAGCGGCGACTCCACGGCGCGGATCACATCGGCCACCGAGATCTCGGTCGCGGGCCTGCCGAGGCGATACCCGCCGTCGGGCCCGCGCCTGCTCAGCACGAGCTCGGCGCGACGCAGTTCGGCCAGCACCGTCTCCAGCACCTTCGGTGGGATCTGCGCGGCGGCGGCGATGGCCTCGGACTTGACGACTCCGTCGGCCGCGGCGAGCTCGAGCAGCGTTCGCACCGCGTAATCGACCCTGGCGGTGATATGCACGGTGTCGAACTTACGCGGTGCTCCTGGATCGAGCGGTCAGCGGTCGGAGGCGGTAGCGAAGCGTCACCACGCGGGCCGCCCGCTCACGCCGAATTGATACAGCCGGTCAGTACGCAGGTTGCCGCGTCGAGGAGAGTCTTCTCGACCAGCTCGTCGGTGGCGCCCGGTGCCAGCTCCGAGGACAGCAGCGCCACTCCGAGCACCTCGATGGCGGCGGCGGCACGCAGCATCGAGTTCTGGGTCGGATCGGGCCCGGCCAGCCACAGCCGCAGCTCACGGGTGGGTTCCATCAGGTCGGGATAGCGATCGGCGATGGCGTTGACGATGGCCGCGGTGTCGCGCACGCAGAGCGCCCCCGCGTCGCGATGGCGGATCATGCCGCGCAGGTAGGTGCGCAGGACCGCGCGAATGCCCTCGTCGTTGTAGGGAACGGCCTCGATGTCCTCGACGATGTCGCGCATGTGATCGATGATCGGATCGATGATCGCCAGAAGCAGATCGAGCTTCGACGCGTAGTGGTAATAGAGCGAAGCCTTCGTGATTCCCACCACATCCGCTACCTCGCGCAGGCTCGTCTGTTCGAAACCCTTGGCGGCGAACAGCTGTACCGCGGCGTCGCGGATCGCCTGTTTAGTACCCCCACCTGCGGTGACGGTGTCGGCGATGTCTCGGGCGGGCATGGCGGCAATCCTCCCATGATTCGGTGTGACAGATCCGGCGCCCCCAATATTGAGGTTGCTCCTCCACTTATCCACTAGGTAGTCTACCTACCGCACGGTAGGCAGAAAACGATGTTGTGGAGGCGGGTCCCGCAGGGGTGGCCCGCGAGTGCTGTCTACGAGCCATGCCACCCACCCGTTCTTCGCGCTAGGAGCACACGCGTGTCCGTATACCTGTACAGATGGGGAAAGTTCGCTTTCCGCCGTAAATGGATTGTCCTGCCGGTCTGGCTACTGCTGTTCGTGCTGCTCGGCGGCCTCGGCGCCACCCTGAGCAAGCCGATGTCCAACGACTTCAGCATGCCCGAGCTCCCGTCGGCCCGCGCCAACGAGATCCTCGACAAGCACTTCGAAGGCATGTCGGAGCAGTTCTCGATGGATGCCGTCACCGGCACCTACGTGATCGGCGCGCCGGAGGGGCAGAAGCTCACCGACCCGGCCAACCGGGCCGCGATCGACGCGTTCATCGCCAAGCTCAACGATCTGTCGATCGTCGATCACGAGAAGAAGCTGGCCAGCCCCATCGCGGCCACCGAGGAGATGGGCTGCCTCGCCGCCCCTGACCCGTCGAAGTGTTCGTCGGCCCCGCTCAACGTGCTGAGCGAGACCGCACCCGGCACCGTCGGCGTGCTCAGCGTCCCGTTCACCATCAAGGCCGTCACCGACGTGACCGACGCCGAGCGCGACACCGCCTTCGAGGTCGGCGCCGAAGCCCGCAACGCCGGGCTGACCGTCGAACTCAGCGGCTCGATCGCGATGAAGCAGGAACAGCCGAGCGGCAAGTCCGAACTGATCGGCATGGGTGTCGCGCTGATCGTGATGGTGGTGGCCTTCGGCGCCATCGTCGCCGCGGTCGTGCCCATCATCACCGCCATCGTCGGCCTCGGCGCGGCGACCTCGCTGATCATGCTCGGCACCTCGGTGATGGAGGTGCCCGGCTTCACCACCTTCCTGGCCTCGATGATCGGTATCGCGCTGTCGATCGACTACGCGCTGTTCATCGTCTCCCGGTACAAACACGAACTGGCCGTGCGTGATTCGGCCGAAGAAGCCGCGGGTACCGCGCTCGGTACCGCCGGTTCGGCCGTGGTGTTCGCCGGTCTCACCGTCATCATCGCGCTCGGCGCGCTCGGCATCGTCGGCGTGGAATTCCTGACCTTCATGGGTCTGGGTGGCGCCATCGCCGCCGCGTTCGCCGTGCTCACCGCCGTCACCTTGATGCCGGCGCTGATGGGCGCCTTCGGCAAGTCGCTGTTCAAGCCGAAGCTGCCGATCGTGGCGCAGCACGATCCCGACGACGACACCTCGGTCACCAACGGCCAGCGTTTCGCCAAGCTGATCGCCAAGGCGCCGTGGGTCGCGCTGATCCTGTCGGTGATCGTGCTCGGCGCGCTCGCCGCGCCCGCCGCCGGCCTGAACCTCGGCCTGCCCGGTGACGACAGCATGCCGAAGACCTCCACCATCCGTAAGGCCTACGACCTGCGGACCGAAGGCTTCGGCGAGGGCAGCAACGGTGTGCTCATGGTGGCCGCTGACCTGAGTGCGACGCCCGAGGGTGAGCGCGAGGCCGCCGTCGGCGCGCTGCGCGCCAAGCTCGAGTCCTACGAGGGCATGGATTACGTCACCGAGCCGATGTGGAGCAAGGACAACCAGGGCGCCATGCTCAACGGTGTCCCGAAGTCCGGTCCGAACAA
Organism: Nocardia sp. NPDC060220; assembly: GCF_042727815.1. Lineage (NCBI taxonomy): Bacteria > Bacillati > Actinomycetota > Actinomycetes > Mycobacteriales > Nocardiaceae > Nocardia > Nocardia sp. NPDC060220. The sequence continues at coordinate 744 of NZ_JBHWZY010000189.1, read as the reverse complement.
CCAGGACACCAAGGATCTGGTCGCCGAAGCGCGTGGCGCGGAAGCGGATCTGAACGCGCAGTACGGCATGGAGTACGGCATCACCGGCACCACCGCCATCTACGCCGATGTCGACCATGTACTGCTCAGCAAGATCCTGCCGTACCTGGCGATCGTGGCCGGTGCCGCGTTCATCCTGCTGATCCTGGTGTTCCGCTCGATCCTGGTCCCGCTCACCGCCGCACTCGGCTTCCTTTTGTCGATGGGCGCCACCTTCGGTGCGACGGTGCTGATCTTCCAGCAGGGCAAGTTCGGCCTGATCGAAGATCCGCAGCCGCTGGTCAGCTTCCTGCCGATCATGTTGATCGGCTTGGTCTTCGGCTTGGCCATGGACTACCAGGTGTTCCTGGTAACCCGTATGCGCGAGGAATTCGTGCACGGCAAGTCGGCCAAGGACGCGATGGTCGCCGGTTACCACCACGGTGCCCGCGTGGTGACCTCGGCCGCGATCATCATGATCTCGGTGTTCGGCTCCTTCATCCTGGAGACCGACGTCACCGCCAAGTCGTTCGGTTTCGCGCTGGCCGCCGGTGTGGCGATCGACGCGTTCATCGTTCGCATGGTCGTGGTGCCCGCGCTGCTGGTGATCATGGGCAAGTGGGCGTGGTGGATGCCGAAGTGGCTCGACCGCGTCGTGCCCGATATCGACGTCGAGGGTGCGAAGCTCGAGCAGCTGCGTACCGAGAACGTCGAAACGGTGAAGCC
>NZ_JBHWZY010000188.1:0-9622 GCF_042727815.1 Nocardia sp. NPDC060220 | reverse complement strand
GTCGTGAGTTGTGCAAGGGCTTCGGAGACGACCTCTTCCGTCGGTAGCTCGACGGCTGTCACCGCCGACAGGGCTGATCCGGTTCCGGACGCCTCGCCGGAACCGACCACCGTCCGGGAAATGGCGTCGACATCGACAATGCGTGCCTGCAGCTGTTTTTCGACCACTCGTGCCCGATCGTCTTCGACGATCGCCAGTTCCGAGATCAGTGAGTCCTTGCCGCGCTTGACGTCCTTGAGTGCCTTGTCCAGGTCGAGGCGCTTGCGCTGCAGCGATGCCAGCGCGGTCGTCAGGTCATCGAGGCCGAGCAAGCTGTGTAGCGCGTCATACATTCCGCTCGGTGTCCCGTCGATGAGGGAACCCAGCTCGCTGTAGGACAGGAAGGGTCGGTACAGCTCGAGCGGCTGGGCGAGTTGCGAACGATCCAGTGGGCCGGCCTCACCCGACTTGCGTTTCGCAGTCCACTCTCCTGCGTCGAGAGCTGTGCTCGCACCCCAGCTTCCAGTGATCGTCAACGGGTTGTCAGGGCACTCGGTCTGCAGTTCGACAGCGATTCGTGGTGTCGTGCCCTCGTGCAGGTTTCGCCAACCGTCCTTCCAGATCTTGGACCTGCTCGCCCACCGCTGGTTGTCGCCAGTGAGCGCGAACTCTGCGGCCTCGGCGAAACTGGACTTGCCGCAACCGTTTCGGCCGACCACGAGCGTCAAACCGAGCGAAGGTTGTACGGGTAGACGGGTCTCACGTCCGATCCCTCGGAACCCGTTGACCGTGATCGAGCGGACGAACATCCCTGCCAACGCCCCACCCGCGTCGGACGTCGTGGGGGTAGCGCTCTCGGGGAAGGCTGCCAGTATCGTCTCGGCAACTGCCGTCGGCAACGTCGTGTCGACGGTCACGGCCGCTGTGACAAGGTCGATGAGCCGACCTGTTGAAACATCGGAAGTAGTGGTGGCGGATGGCGATTGCTGCATGGACGATCCCCCTGGTCGAATGAGTGGAGTCCCCACCATCGGTGAGGCTTGGAGCATGCCTATCGCGAGCTGACGAATTTACGGATCTCACCGCAGGTCTACCGGGAGTTGGGCTTCACGCCCTCGGCGAAACCGGTCGGAAATTCTGCGATGGTTCGGCTGCTGAGGTCTGGCGTCATGATCCAAGGTGAGTTGCCGGTCTTCGGCGACACCGTTCGGCGGACACGTTGTTCCTCGGCCGATAGCCATGCCGTCCACATCGCACAGACATAGTTGGCGACCGCCAGCGCACGGAATCGAGGTTCGTCGGCCTCGGGTGCGGCGAGTGCTGCGACCGGCGCAAATTGCGGACACATCAGTTTCGTCTTTTCTCGCCGTGAATAGTTCGTGATCGCCTCGAGGATGCGGCCTTGATGAGCAGTGATTCGGTCGAGGAAGTCGTCGAGGAAGTCGATGTGCTGTGCGTGCACCAGCTTGGGTGGGAGTTCGGAGCCCTGAGTGAGAACTACGCACCGATTCGCTGTGAGCGACTGGACCTTCGTGTTGTATTCAGGGTCGTTGTGCAGGAACGGTCCCCGCGGTGGGAATCGCCCGGGTCAGCATTGGTTGGATTCGCCGTACTTCACCACCGACAGCACGGCCTGTCCCTCGCCGATCGGGACGCCCGGCGCCGGGTTCTGTGCCACCACGACCCAATTGCGGTCCAGCACTTGGGCTCGTCCTTTCCCGGTCGCGTCGGTTGAACGGGAGAAGAAGACGCCGGCCGCTTGAATCCGGTTCTGCGCCTCCTGCAGATTCATGCACACCACCGCGGGCATGAGGACGGTAGGAGCAGCGACGGTAGTAGGCGGCGCGACCGGAACAACGGCCGTCGTCGGCGCGGCCGCGACTGCGGTCGTAGTCGGCACCACCCGGATGGGCGTGACCGATGGAGCACCAGTTGTCACCCGAACTGATGATGTGGCAATAGGAGTCGCCGTGTCGGTGCCTTGGCCTACACCGCACCCGGTGACAGCGACCATGGTCACGGCGCTGAATCCCAGTCCACGAACGAGCCTTGCCAACAGACCTGTCGAATTCCACTGTGCGGATTGGTAGTTCATCAAGACTTCTGCCTTCTCTTCGATGTGTATGCCGCCCTCTGGGAGGGCGATTGGACGTCGAGAACATGCTCAGGCGAACGGGGTGCTCACGGTCGTTTCATCGCGTCAAGGATGGCGACGATGATCCAAATCGGCAGCCACAGTCCGCACGTGACAAGTGTCAGGACCAGATGCAGACCGTGATTGACCCCGCGCCGGACGACGATCGGGCCCGCGCCGATCCCGTTGTTCTGGGTGATGGAGATGATCGGCATCGGGTAGCCGGGCGGCATCCCGTATCCATGCGGAACAGGTTGTGGCGCAGCGTGATAGTTGGGTATCGGTGGAGCGGATCGCGGCGGCACCGGGTGCGGTCGAGCGGGTGAGTTGGCGGCCGGGGCCGGGTGACGGGCTAAATAATGATTTGCCGCCAGGGTGGTCGGAGGATGGACCGCAGGCGGGTTTCCGGGGAGGCCATTCGGCGTGTCGATCGGATCGTTCATCGCCGTACTCCGCTGAGGTGAGTCAGTCGGGTTCCGTTGAACCGCGCCAGATCCGCGAGATCACGTACACCAGCCATTCGTGCCAGCGCGATCGCGATGTCGGCGGCGGCGGCCGCGTCGGCACCGGCGTCGTGGTGGTTGTCGAGGGTGATCCCGAGCGCTGCAGCGACCTGATTGAGCTTGTGGCCACCGAGCAGCAGCTGTCGCTTCGACCAGGCGTAGGTGCACCCGTACTGCCATCCCGGCAACATGACGCCACTGAATTCACAAGCGCGGGTGAGGTTTCCCATGTCGAAGACTGCGTTGTGCGCTACCACCGGCAGGTCGCCGATCGTGTCCAGAAGTTCAGGCAGTCGCTGCGCGAAGGTGGGTTCCCCGGTCACTGTGCTCGGGGTGATCTTGTGGATTCCCATGTTGCGGGGCGCGAACTCGCCGACCGTCGCAGGTGGGCGGCACAACCACGAATGTGTCGCTACCCGAACGCCTTTGTGAACGACGGCGACGCCGATTGCGCAGATGCTGCCGTGTTTGGGGTTTGCGGTCTCGACGTCGAAGGCCGCGAAGGAGAGGTTGTCAGTCACTCGATTTCCTTTTGGGGCGGGCAGGCGGGGCTCGGTCCGCCGCGAGGGAATGGGATGGTTATCGACTGCGCAGCGCCCGTAGCGCCCACCGGACGACCGCGTGGGCCCGGGAACGGAGACGTTTGCCGTGGTCTGAGTAGGTCCGGCCCGCCGGACGTGGTGGCACGACCGCAGTGCCCCGCCGCGCCGGCGATCGCGCGGCGAGCTCGGCAGGGTTCGGCACCCGCCCTGATGCCGGAATATCGGCGAATCGGAGGCTGGTGGGGCGCGGTTCGAGCTGGCTCGTGCGGTATTCGTCCAGGGTCTGACTGGTCAGGTGCCAGCCGTGGCATCCGGGGCACTCGTAGGACCGCTTCTCCCGGCGCTGTGGGCCGAGGTTGGCCAGCACGAGCTCCGCATCGCCGCGATTGAAATACCGACGTTTTCCGCCGGCACACCGAGTGGTAGGTATTCCGGCGTGTCGGCGCCGGAGGTCGGCGCCGCTGCGCACCGTGAGTTCACGGGTAGTGCGGTGCGGACGGCGGTGACCGCGATGCTTTCGATGGCTAGCCATGTCTCCCCTTCCCGAACGCTGCGACGTGGCGTTGCCGGTCGCCGTGCATCCGATGCGTGATAACCCCTGTCGCCCACAGTGATTCGTGGACAGGTGCGGCCGATCGGCCTGAGCGAAACACTACGAGACGGTGAAAGCATTGTCAATCATTAGTTTTCGATTGACTTCCGCTTGCCTCTAGGCAAAGCTGTAGGAACACGTAGTGTGTACATGTGGGATGGAGGAGGCTTATGTCGGAGACCACACCGCTGGTGACCGCCGCGGAGATCTCCCGGTTGGCCGGTGTCACCCGCGCGACCGTGAGCAACTGGCGACGCAGGCATGCGAACTTCCCGGCCGCGTCGGGTGGCAGTGAGTCGCGGCCACTGTTCGACCTGACCGAAGTCCAGCGGTGGCTCGACGCGCACGGGGTCGAGGCGGCGGAAACGCCATCGGCGCGATTGCGGACGTTGCTGCGGACGCACGTACTTCCCGGACAGGTGCCGAGATTGATCGTGTCGCTGCCGGAGCTTCTCGAGACAGAGAGCGCCGCAGTAGAACTCGCGGACATGCCACCCGCCGTCGGCGCGGCGATCCGGGCGCTGGCCATGGATTCCGGTCCGCGGGCGGTGCTCGACGTGCTGTCCGAGCGTGGGCTGGAGGAAGGGCCGACAACCGGGGTGTATTCGACGCCGATACCGATTGCCCGGCTGATGGTCGAGCTGGTGCTGGCGGCTGGAGTGACACCCGAGTCGATTCTCGACCCCGCCTGCGGTGGAGGGACGCTGCTGGCCGAAGCTGTCGGCACCGGCGCACACGCGTACTACGGGCAGGACGTGTTGCCGGTACAAGCCGAGCGCACGGCTGTCCTGGTCGGGCTACTGGCCCCAGCGGCCGAGGTGGCGGTGCATACCGGTGACAGTCTGTTCGACGACGGCTTCGCTGGCCTTCAGGTCGACGCGGTCCTCACCAATCCACCGTACGGGCAACGTGATTGGGGTTCCGAAGACCTCGCGCTCGATCCCCGCTGGGAGTACGGACCGCCGCCGCGCAGCGAATCCGAGCTCGCCTGGGTGCAGCACTCCCTGGCGCATCTGCGTCCCGGCGGCGTCGCGGTGTTGCTGCTGCCGCCCGCGATGGCGATGCGGACTTCCGGCCGGCGTATCCGGGCGGCGCTGCTGCGGGCGGGAGCATTGCGTTCGGTGATCGCCTTGCCGCCCGGCGCGGCCCAGCCTATGCATATCGGTTTGCAATTGTGGGTGCTGCGACGCCCTGACCCCGCGCTGCCAGTACCGGACGAGGTGTGGCTCGCAGACTGTTCCCTGCTCGCGGGCGTGGAACGCGGCCGGATCGACTGGGAGCTGCTCACCAATGCCGTCGTCGATGCGTGGCGTGGCTTCGAGGAGGGCGTGCCCGGCTCGGCGGTGATCGATGATGCGGCGACGCCGGTGCGGGTGATGGATCTGCTCGACGACGAGGTCGACCTCACGCCCGCCAGGTATGTGCGGGCCGCCCTTGACGCCGCCGGTCTCGCCGACACGGCCCGGCTGGCGCAGGTCCAACTGGCCGAGCGCGTAGACGAGTTGGTCTCTGTGACAAGTCAACTCGGCGACTGGCAGCGGATCGATAGCACCACGTGGCGCACCGCCACCCTCGCCGACCTGGCCGCAGGCGGCGCGCTACGCCGACTACAAGCGCAGCCGCTGCCCGAAGAGCGATCCACCGGTGAGGATGCAGGGCGTCCCGTCCTGGAGGCGCGTGATGTGGTGACCGGTACCGAGCCGACGGGTGTGCTGGGGGAGCAGTCGAGACTGTCCACCCAGCTCATAGAACTCAACGATGTGCTGGTTCCGCGGATCGCCGGAAGCCGATCGGAATCAGTGCGCGCCAGGGTGGCGGGAAAGTCCGATGTGGGCGCCGTCGTCGGTCCCCAGCTCATGGTGTTGCGCACCGAGCCGGCCCGCCTCGATCCCTGGTTCCTCGCCGGGTTCGTCGGCAGCCCCGAGAACTCGCACGCCACCATGGGCACCACGATCCGCAACGACCCGACCCGTATTCGCATACCGTTGCTCCCATTGGCGCAGCAGCAGCGTTACGGCGCTGCCTTCCGTCACCTGCACGACCTGCGGGTCACCGCCCGCCGCGCCGCCGACTCGGTCACCGAATTGGCGGGTCTGCTCGGCACCGGTCTCACAGCCGGCGCACTGGAACCACCGAACACCCCGGGCTCCGAGGAGCCGAAGCCGCAGAGAGGCAGGAAGTGAACACCAACAAGCACTCCGAACTGGCCAACCACGCGTGGTCGGTCGCAGACCTGCTGCGCGGCGATTACAAACAGTCCGACTACGGCAAGGTGATCCTGCCGTTCACCGTGATGCGCCGGTTGGAATGTGTGCTCGAACCGACCCGCGAGAAGGTGCATGCCGTCGCCCAGCAGATGAGTGGCGGCGATGTGGACGTCGACCCGTTCTTGCGCCGCGCCTCGGGCACCGCGTTCTACAACGCCACCGACCTGAGCCTGAAGAAGGTCCTCGGCGACCCCAACCACGTCGCCAAGAACCTGCTCACCTACATCGGCGGCTTTTCCCCGAACGCCGCCGAGGTGCTGGAGAAGTACGAATTCGCCCAGCAGATCCGCAAGCTCGACAGCGCTGACCTGCTTTACAAGGTGATCGGCAAGTTCGCCGACCTCGACTTGCGTCCCGAGGTGGTCTCCAACCACAACATGGGCTACATCTTCGAAGAGCTCATCCGCCGCTTCTCGGAGCAGTCCAACGAGACCGCCGGCGAGCACTTCACCCCGCGCGAGGTAATCGAGCTGATGGTGAACCTGCTCATCGCGCCCGACGCCGAACTGATCAAGATGCCCGGCGTCACCCGCCGCGTCCTCGACCCCGCCTGCGGCACCGGCGGCATGCTCAGCGCCGCTGAAGAACATATCACCGCGCTGAATCCGCAAGCGCGCGTGGAGGTCTACGGCCAGGAACTCAACCCCGAATCTTGGGCGATCTGCCGATCCGACCTGATGATCAAAGGTCAGAACCCTGGCAATATCGCTTTCGGCAACTCGTTCAGCGATGACGGCCACCAGCACCTCAAGGCCCACTACCTTCTCGCCAACCCGCCGTTCGGTGTGGAATGGAAGAAGGTGAAGGAGGCTGTCGAGTGGGAGCACAAGAGTCTCGGTGAGGCTGGCCGGTTCGCCGCCGGGCTACCCCGCATCAACGACGGCTCGCTGTTGTTCCTGCAGCACATGTTGAGCAAGATGAACCCGGCCTCGGCTGGCGGTAGTCGGGTCGCCATCGTCTTCAACGGCTCACCGTTGTTCACGGGCGCCGCTGAGTCCGGTGAATCCAATATTCGCAAGTGGATCATCGAGAACGATTGGCTGGAAGCGGTTGTCGCGCTACCGGATCAGCTGTTCTACAACACCGGTATCTCGACATATTTCTGGATCCTCACCAATCGTAAGGCCCCCGCGAACCAGGGCAAGGTGGTGCTACTGGACGCGCGGGAGTACTCGGAGAAGATGCGAAAGTCACTCGGCGACAAGCGTAAACGAGTGTCAGATTCGCAGATCGAGGACATCACGGTGCTGTACCGCGACGCCATCGATGCGGCAGCCGATCCGGAGCACGCGCAGCACGGTAAAGTGAAGGTGTTCGACAATAGTGACTTCGGGTACCGGCGGATCACCGTCGAACGCCCTCTCACGTTGCGGTTCGAGCTCACGGAGGAAGCGCTCGACAAGCTGGAGAACTCCGGTCCGATCGGAAAGCTCTACTCCGATACCGCAGCCTTCCGGAAGCTGTTGCAACCGTTGGCCGGGACCGGATGGAAGACCAAAACCGAAACTATCAACACGCTGAAAGACGCAGTGGTCGGAGCCGGCGAACCATGGCCCTCCGGCGCGCCATTCGCCAAGGTCCTCCGTGATGCCGTTGGAATCCGCGACGCGCATGGGGAAGTTCAAATGATCAAAGGCGAACCCGAACCTGACCCGGAGCTGCGCGACTATGAAAACGTTCCGCTGAAGGAAGATGTCGAGGAGTACCTCGCACGCGAAGTTCTTCCACATGTTCCACATGCGTGGATCGACCACAGCAAGACCAAGGTTGGCTATGAGATCCCATTCACGCGGCACTTTTATGTGTACGAACCTCCGCGGCCATTGGCGGTGATCGACGCTGAATTGCGTACGCTGGAATCGGAGATTAAGACGCTTCTCGAGGGGGTGACTCGTTGAGCGGCGGCAACATCGCGCCGTGGCTGGTGGCCGCCCGTTGGCCAACCGTGCCGATCCGACTTGTTGCACGGTTAGGCTCCGGGCACACGCCGAGCCGCAAGGTTCCGGAGTATTGGGAAGACTGCACGGTTCCTTGGGTCACCCTCGCGGATGTCTGGCAGCTCAGGGGTGGCGGCGTGGACGTAATCTCGACAACCAAAGAAAAGATCAGCAAGGTTGGGATGGCAAACTCATCTGCGACGTTGCATCCGGCTGGCACTGTAATCTTGTCGCGAACAGCATCGGTTGGGTTTTCGGCGATAATGGGTTCTGCGATGGCGACCAGTCAGGATTTCGCAACATGGACATGTGATTCTCGGCTGGACTCCCGATTTCTCCTTCACGTTCTCAGGGGTATGGCGCCTGATCTAAAGCGCGTCGCGATGGGGTCCACTCACAAGACGATCTACATGCCAGACATCGAGCAGCTTCGAACCCCATTGCCTCCGCTGGAGGAGCAGCGCCGCATCGCAGATTTCCTCGACGCCGAAACCTCCCGCATAGACCAGATAGTTCGCATTCGCCGAGATCAACTTTCGCTAGTCGATAGCTCAGAGGTAAGTCGCGCATTCGATGCAATTCGAGGGCGCAATGTGGATGGTCAACGGAAGGAGAGTGGACTTCCGTGGTTGGGCTCGGTACCGCAGGCCTGGAGAATTGCCGCAGTCAGCTATTCATTTGACGTCGAACTGGGCAAGATGCTGAACCAGGACAGAGTGGCCGGGGAGTATCTCCGGCCGTACCTCAGGGTCGCGAACGTGCAATGGGACCATCTCGACATGGAGAGCCTCGCCTATATGGATTTTCCTCCGGCGGAGCAGGAACGCTATCGTCTTCGCGCCGGAGACTTACTTGTGTGCGAGGGTGGTAGTTGGCCAGGGCGTGCAGCGCTTTGGGATGGCTCGATCAACGAGATATACTACCAGAAGGCGCTACATCGGATTCGGGCTCGTGGCAACGATCTATCGCGCTGGTTGTATTACTGTTTGCTGGTGGCAGAACGGCTCGGAGTATTTGCGGTCCAGGGAAATACCAGCACGATGACGCATTTGACTCGTGAACAGCTGAAACCGCAGCGATTTCCTTTTCCTGATCCAGGTTTGCAGGCGGTGGTCGTTGCAGAGTTGGATAGCGCGCATCGGCGTGACGTATCGATGAAGTCGCTGCTGATTCGTCAGATGGAACTTCTCGCGGAACGCCGCCAATCGCTCATTACGGCCGCGGTAACCGGCCAATTCGACGTCTCCACCGCCAGTGGCAGAAACACCATCCAGGGGGTATAACCGCATGAGTCCAGTCCATAGCGAACTCGTCTTCGGCGACGCCATTGTCGCCGCCATGCTCGATAGTGGTTGGCGCGTGGGCAATCCGCATGAGTATCGCGCGGACGTGGGCTTGGATATGGGTGAACTGTTCACCTTCATCGCCGCTACCCAGCAGCCGGAGTGGGATGACCTTGTTCTCTACTACGGCGGCGACGCCGATGAAGCCCAGCGTGGTTTCACCCGGATGCTGGATCAGCAGTTGAACTCGAAGGGCCTGATCGAGGTTCTGCGGTCGGGCGTGAAGGATCACGGGGTCCGTATTCGGGTAGCGTATTTCAAGCCGAACCTAGTGACCTCCGAGGATGCCCTCGACAGCTACCGGGCGAACCGGCTGACGGTGGTG
>NZ_JBHWZY010000187.1:0-9657 GCF_042727815.1 Nocardia sp. NPDC060220 | reverse complement strand
CGCTGTCACACCGCCACTTCCGGAGGTGACGCCCGGTGAATCCGCCCCGCGGATCGTCGACGTGCCCGACCAGTGGACCGTCGAGCGACCGGCGGAGGTCTCGATGGCGGGATCGCACTGATGGTCGACTTCGGCTTGATCGACGAATGGCGCCCGGCGCCCGGTCGGCTCGTGACCTGGTTCGCCTCGGCGGACTCGGTCGCGCGCGCGGCCAGGGCGCCGGTCCATCCGGCGCCGCCCTCGCTCCAGCAGGAGCAGTATCTGCGCTTGGCCGACCGGCACGCGGGCGCGGACTTCCGGTTCTCGGGCCTGTGCCTGGTCACCGCCGAGATCCCCACCGGTGACCTCGACCGCGCCGCGATCACCCGGGCGATCCACGCATTCCTGTTGCGCCACGACACTTTTCGCACGTGGTTCGCTGTCGAAGCCGGTGGCACAGTGCGGCGTCATCTGGTGCCCGCGGCCGATGTCGAGTTCGTGCCGGTCGACTACGGCCACATCGACGATCCCGAGTCGATCTGCCGGCACGTGGAGAAGACGACACCGGGCCCGTTCCAGTGGGATTGCTTCACCTTCGGTGCCATCGAGCACGGCGATTCCACCACCGTGTACCTGGCCGTCGACCACCTGCACACCGACGGACTCGGGCAGTACTTGTCCGCAGCCGACTTCGCCCAGCTCTACGCCGCGCAGCTGTGGGACGAGGCCGAACCGCTCGCGCCCGCGGCGAGCTATCTCGACTACTGCCGCAACGAGCGGTTCTTCAGCGACCAGCAGAGCCTTTCCTCTCCCGGTGTGAAGAAATGGCTGGCGCTGTTGGGCGGCAACGACAACAAGCTTCCGGTCTTCCCGCTCGACCTCGGCAAGAAGACCGACGGATACCATCGCAGCGCCCACCGCAGCGTCGTGCTGTTCGAGGACGACGAGGCCGCTCGATTCGACGAGGTCTGCCGTGCCAACGGCGCCGAATTCGTCGGCGGTGTGTTCGCCGCGGCCGCACTGGCCGAACGCGAGCTGGTCGGATCGGACTACTACTTCGGCATGACCCCGGTGAGCACCAGGACCTCGGCGGCCGAGAACAATTCGGTGGGCTGGTACGTGACGCTCGTTCCGGTCGCGTTCCCGCTCGGCGAACGCACTACGGTCGCCCGCGCGCTCGCGCTCGCGCAGCGGGCCTACGACAGCGGACTCCTGCTGGCGCCCACTTCTTTTCACCGTGTTCTCGATCTGCTGCCCCCCGATTCCGAGATCAAGGCCGAGCCGGGGTGGGTCACCCCGATGATCTCGTTCATCGACGCCAGGGACTTCCTGGGCAACGAGCTGTTCGACAGCATGAACGCCGGGGTCTTCGCCAACCGGGCTGCCTCCGAGGAAGCACTCATCTGGATCAACCGGCTACCGGGCCGGACCTCGTTGAGCGTCATCTTCCCCGACACCGCGGTCGCGCAGGAGTCGGTGCGCCGCTACCTGGCCACCATGAAGTCCGCATTCGGAGCCATCATCGACAGCGCCACGGAGCACCCATGATCCGAGAAGAGTTCGTCCCGACCATCTTTCGCGACCCCGCCATTCCCGATGGCGAGAAGTCGAGATACCGCGTCGGCATCGCCGGCGAGCCCGGCGGCTTCGAGATAGCGCACGTCGTCGTGCACGACCGGGGCGGCTACCACACGACACTCGAGGCGAGCCCGGAAGACAAGAGCGGACGCGACCGTGAACTGGTGATGACCGTCGAGCAGCGCATAGGGCGTATCGACGGCCGACTGCACGCGGAAACCTATCGCGCGCAGACCCGGTCGGGGTCGACGGTGGTTTCGCGCGAGGAAGTGAACTTCGTCGACACCGTGCACCTGCAGTTCGGTGGCCTGCCCGGACCGTTCCCGCCGAATGTGATGCCGATCGCCGGTGGGCTGACGATGTTGCGTGGACTGGACTTCGCCGACGGGCTGGTCGAAACGGTCGACGTGTGGCTCGCGGCGTCGGTGCACTGGCCACTGCTCGTCCGGGTGGAGAAGCAGGTCGTCTTCGCGGGACCGGCCGGGGTGTTCCCGTGCTGGCAGGTGCGGTTGCGGCCCGGCTTCGACCAGGTGAACGGGATGCTGGACAAGATGGTCGGCTCGGTGGTGCCGCCGTTCATCGCCCTGTTCGAGGTGGCGGCGCCGCACCGGATGGTGCAGTTGAGCTTTCCGACCCAGATGTCGATGTCGGCCCCGCGCGCCACGATGGAATTGGTGTCGTGAGCGACACCACCGGGGTCGCGAAGGCACAGGTGCCCGAGCTCGGCGCGTGGCTGGCGTTCGGCGCCTGCCTGATCGCGGTGTTCATGCAGATGATCGACGTGACGATCGTGAACACGGCGCTGCCGAGTCTGACCGCCGACCTCGGTGCGTCCAGGTCGGCACAGCTGCTGGTGATCTCCGGGTACGCGCTGGCGTTCGCCTGCACCCTGCTCACCGCCGCGCGGATCGGTGCGATGGTCGGTCGGCGCACGATGTTCCTGGTGTCGGTGGTCGCCTTCACCGCGGCTTCGGTGTGGTGTGGATCGGCCGGTGGCCCTGCCGAACTCGTGCTCGCGCGGGTGGTCCAGGGTGCGGCGGGCGCGGGGATGGCCGCCCAGACGATCGCCATTCTCACCGCCGGTTTTCCGCGCGAGCGCCATCCCCTGGTTTTCGCGCTGTACGGGGGAGTGGCCGGATTCGCCGGGATGCTCGGACCCATCGTGGGCGGTGTGCTGCTCACCATCGATATCGGTGGGTGGGGGTGGCGGTCGGTCTTCCTGATCAACCTGCCGATCGGGCTGTTCGCGTTCGGATTGGCCTGGAAATTCCTGGACCGGAGCAGCCCGGCTGGTCGTCACCCACTCGATCTGGTCGGCGCCGCGCTGTCCGGGCTCGGCTTGTTCGCCCTGATCGCGGGCCTGGCTCAGATCCAGGAGCACGGGTGGCGGCTCGACCTGCTCGCCGTCACCGGTGCCGGGCTCGTGCTGACGGCGGTGTTCCTCGCCCAGCAGCGCACCCGCACCGCGCGCGGTGCCGACCCGCTCGTGCGGCTGGACCTGTTCGGCAACCACGGCTTCCGGATCGGCTCGGTGCTGGTCGGCGCGTTCTTCGGGCTGTTCACCGCGTTCGTGTTCGCCGCCTCGATCACCATGCAGGACGTGCTCGGCTACTCGCCGCTGCTCACCGGCATGGTGATGACGCTGTTCGCTCTCGGTGCGGGCGTCGGCGCCCTCGGTTCGCTGATTCTGGTGCCGCGCTGGGATATCTGGGCGCTGGCCGCCGGGATCGCCCTGTTCGGCGGATGTATCGGCGCGGGCGGGGTGTACCTGTATCTGGTCGACGGGGTGGCGAACGCGCTGCTCTGCGCGGGTCCGGTGTTCGCGGCCGGATTCGGTGTCGGCCTGTTCGGTGTGCAGTTGCAGCCGATGATGCTGTCCGGGTTGGACGCGAATCGGATGGCCGAGTCCTCCGGTGTGCTGCCCACCATCGAACAGGTCGGCAATGCGGTCGGACTCGCGGTGCTGACCACGGTGTTCTTCGGTTCGCACAGCCTCGGCGGCAGCATCATGATGATGGGCGCCATCGCCGCGGTCGCGCTGGTGCTGGCGGTGCTCACCTTGGCGATGCCCTCGCGCGAGCGTCGAGAACAGGCCGCGATCGGCGTTTCGTAGGGTTTTCGCTGGTCGTCGGCGTGCGGGTGCCGCTGGTTGTCGGACCCCGGTGTCAGACTCTGGCACGTGAGATGGGCGATAGCGGAGACGGGCGAGGGCGGCGCTCGGTTGTGTCCGCTCGATCAGGACGGTCACCCGGCGGGACCGGTGCTCGACGAGCCCTCGCTCGTCGAGGCGGTGCGCACCCGCCCGGACGTGGAGCGCTGGGTCTGGCGATCCACGGCCGACATCTACCGCGCGTTGCTGGCAGCGGGCGTGTGGGTCGAACGGTGCTACGACGTCCAGGCGGCGGAGTCGCTGCTGATCGGCCACGAGGAAGGACAGTCCGGGCAGGCGCGCTCGCTGGCGGCGGGCTGGGCGCGGTTGCACAACCTGGCCGTTCCGCCGGATGCGCCGGTGCGGGCCGCCGAGACGCAGCCGTCGCTGTTCGAGTCGGGTCCGGTGCCACTGCCGCCGGGGATCGACGAGTTCACTGCCCTGCTAGCGGTGTACGCGGGACAGGTCGCGCGCACCGCCCGGGCCGAGCACCCCGAGCGCATGCGACTGCTGCTCGCCGCCGAATCGGCGGGCATGCTCGTCGCCGTCGAGATGGGGCAGCTCGGCATTCCGTGGCGCGCCGACGTCCACCGCGAACTCCTGGATTCGATGCTGGGAGAGCGCTTTCCGGGGGGATCGGAACCGCGGCGGATGGCGGAACTGGCCGAGGAAGTGTCGCGGGCGTTCGGGACCGGGGTCCGAGTCCGGCCCGACCTGCCCGCCGACATCATCAGGGCTTTCGGCCGCGCCGGAATCCTGCTGTCCTCCACCAGGAAATGGGAGCTCCAGCGGATCGACCACCCGGCGGTAGCGCCGCTGCTGGCCTACAAATCGCTGTACCGTCTCTACACAGCGCATGGCTGGTCCTGGCTCGAACAGTGGGTGCACGGCGGCCGCTTCCGCCCCGAATACTTACCCGGCGGCACAGTGTCCGGGCGCTGGACCACCAATGGTGGTGGCGCACTACAGATTCCGAAGATCGTCCGGCAAGCGATCCGGGCCGACCCCGGGTGGTCGCTGGTGGTCGCCGACGCCGACCAGATGGAGCCGCGGATCCTCGCGGCGATCTCGCGCGACCCGGGCCTGATGGAAGTGGCCGGTCGTGGCGAGGACCTCTACGCGGACCTGGCCGCCCGCGGATTCGGCGGCGACCGCGATCAAGCCAAGATCGCCCTGCTCGGCGCCATCTACGGCCAGACCTCCGGCGACGCCCTGACCCACCTCGCGGGCCTGCGCCGGCGCTATCCCGACGCCGTGGCCTACGTCGACGACGCCGCGCGCGCCGGCGAGGAAGGCCGCCTCGTGCGCACCTGGTTGGGGCGTACCTGCACGCCGCTGTCGGTCGCGCTCGACGACACGGACCCGCCCCAGGACACCCGCACCGAGTTCGGCGCCGACTCCGCCGCCCGCGCCCGTGGCCGCTTCACCCGCAACTTCGTGGTGCAGGGCAGCGCCGCCGACTGGGCCCTGCTGGTCCTGGCCGGAATCCGGCACGCGATCCGCGACCTCCGTGCGGAACTGGTCTTCTTCCAGCACGATGAAGTGATCGTGCACTGCCCGACCGAGGAAGCCGCTGTGGTGGCCGAAGCGATCGCCACCGCCGCAGACACCGCGGGCCGGATCGCCTTCGGGCAGACGCCGGTCCGCTTCCCGTTCACCACCGCCGTGGTGCAGTGCTACGGCGATGCCAAGTAGGAACGCCGCTAGATCAGTACTTCCCGCAGGTGGGGTCTAGCGTGGTCGCATGCTCAGTCTCGAACAGCTGGTCACCTTCGGCGCGGCATCCTTGATCATCATCGTGATTCCCGGTCCCAGCGTGGTTTTCGCCATCGGCAGGGCCCTCGCTCACGGCCGGTCCGTCGCATTGGCCAGCGTGGCCGGCAACACCCTGGGTCTGCTCACAGTGCTGGCGCTGGTCTCGGTCGGGCTCGGTGCGGTCGTCGCCGAGTCGGCCACGGTGTTCTGGATCGTGAAAATCGCCGGGGCGGCCTACCTGGTCTACCTCGGGGCCACCGCGATCCGACACCGCGCGGCGTTCGGAGCGGGAGACCTGAACCCGGAACGCTCCGCATTGCCGTGGCGGACCTCGGTGCGGCAGGGCTTCGTCGTCGGCGCGTCGAACCCGAAGTCGTTCATCCTGGCCGCCGCCGTCGTACCGCAGTTCGTGGATCGCGACGCCGGGCAAGTCCAGCTTCAGATCTTGCTGCTCGGCCTGATCGCGGTCGCGATCGCCTTGGTGTCGGACAGCCTCTGGGCGGTGCTGGCCGCACGGCTGCGCGATTGGTTCCGCCGGTCTCCGCGACGCGAGGAGACGCTCGGGACCGTCGGGGGCTTGTCGATGATCGGGCTCGGTGTCTCGGTGGCGTTCACCGGCAACCATGCGAAGTAGCGTTGTGACCAGTTCGAACGGCGACATCTGCCGCTCACGGGATTCGGCCGAACGGGGTGAGTTTCCCCCGATCCTGACAGCTCGAGAATGTCGGTCCGTAGATGTCGGTGGGTATCGGTAGCGTCTTGTCCGTGGAAACAGGGGAACGTATCCAAGAACTCGCCGACCGGATGGTGGCGCTGCGCGACGCCTACTACCAGGGGGCGCCGCTGGTAGCCGACGCGGAATTCGACGCGATCGAAGACGAGTTGCGCGCCCTGATCGAGGCGCACCCCGACCTCGCGCCGGACCCGAATCCGCTCGAGCAAGTCGGTGCGCCCGCGGTGCTGCACGCCCCGGTCCGGCACTCGCGGCCGATGCTGTCGCTGGAGAAGGCGACCAAGCCGGAGCAGGTCGAGGCGTTCTTCGATCGATTCCCCGGTCAGCCGGTGGTCGTGATGCCCAAGCTCGACGGCTTGTCGCTGGCTCTGGTCTTCGAGAACGGGCGGCTGGCGCGTGCCGTCACCCGCGGTGACGGCACCACCGGTGACGACGTCACCCCGCTGGTCCGTGCCCTCGTCGACGGGGTCCCCGAGCGGATCGACCTGCCGGGCCGCGTCGAGGTGCGTGGGGAGGCGGTGATGTTGCGTTCGACCTTCCTGGCCTACAACGCCGCACACCCCGACAAGCCACTGATCAACCCGCGCAATGCCGCGGCGGGCACCCTGCGCGCGAAAGACCCGGCGACCGTGTCGGAACGGCGCCTGCAGTTCTTCGGCTTCGACTTGGATACCGCCGCCGACGACGCCGCGCACGACCTCGGGGAAGGACTGCGGGCGATCGGCGTCGCGGGGGCGCAGATGCGGCTGTGCGCCGACGCCGCGCGGGCACAGGCGGCGATCACCGAGATCGAGCAGGGTCGCAACGACCTGGACTACGACATCGACGGTGCCGTCCTGCGACTGGCCGACCGTGACGCCTACGCGGCGGCCGGAACCCGGTCGAACTCCCCGCGCGGGGCGCTGGCGTTCAAGTTCGCCGCCGAGGAGAAGACCACGCTGCTGCGCGAGGTGATCTGGGATGTCGGCAAGACAGGCAAGATCGTCCCTGTCGCGTGGCTCGAGCCGGTGTTCGTCGGCGGTACGACGGTCACGAAGGCGACGCTGGCGAACCAAGAGGTGATCCGCGCCCGTGACATCAAGGTCGGTGACACGGTGCTGGTGCGTCGCGCCGGTGATGTCATCCCGTTCGTGGCCGGCGTGCTCGACGCCGCCAAGCGCACGGGCGAGGAGCTCGAGATCATCTCGCCCACCGAGTGCCCTTCGTGCGCTCAGCCGGTCATCGAGCAGGGCAACAGCCGAGAACTGTTCTGTACCAACGTCGCCTGTCCCGCCCAAACAGTGCGCAGGCTGATCCACTGGGCCTCGCGCGCGGCGGCCGATATCGACGCCATCGGGGGAGTGTGGATCGAACGCCTCGCCGAGGCGGGCATTCTCGAGAGCCCGTCGGACTTCTACACGCTGACCAAGGAACGCCTGCTCGAATTCGATCGCATCGGCGAGGTCTCCGCCGCGCGCATGATCGATTCGATCGACGCCAGCCGCCAGGTCGGCCTGCGCCGCGCCCTGATCGGACTCGCCATCCCGATGGCCTCCGACGGCACCGCCGCGCGCCTTGCCCGGTCGGGCTTCGGCTCTCTCGAAGAGGTCGCCGACGCGGGCGAGGAACGCCTTGTCGCGGTAGAGGACATCGGCCCGAAGGTCGCCGCCTCCCTGGTCGCCCACCTGACCCGGTTGCGTCCGGAACTGGACCGCTTGCGCGAGCTCGGTGTCTGCCTGGATGTGCGCGAAGAGGACCTGCCGCCGGTCATCGCGGCAGGCGCACCCCTCGAAGGCAGAACAGTGGTGATCACCGGTGCGATCAGCGACCCACGCTCCGGCGAGAAGGTGGCCCGCCCGACGTTCCAGCGCCTGTGCGAGCAGGCGGGCGCGACGGCGGCCTCCTCGGTCTCGGCGAACACCGACATGCTCATCACCGGCGCGGGAGTCGGTGACAGCAAGCTGGCGAAGGCCGAGAAGCTCGGCGTCGAGGTCGTCGACCAGGGCGAGATCTGGAAGCTGCTGATCGACGCCAAGATCATCTGACGAGCCCGCGATGCCTCACTCGGACTGATGGTCGGGGGCTCGGTCGGTGACGAAGTCCTTGGCCCAGCGGTAGTCGGGTTTGCCACTGGGGGAGCGGGAGATCGTCTCCGCCACCCAGATGCGTTTGGGGATCTTGTACCCCGCGAGATGGGGGCGCAGGTGGGTGCGCACGGCATCGAAGTCCAGGGTGTGGTCGGGGGCGATCGAGATGATCGCCGCCACCTGCTGGCCCCACCGTTCGTGCGCGACGCCGATGACGACCGCGTCGTAGATCGCGTCGTGTGACTTCACGACGGCCTCGACCTCCTCCGGGAACACCTTCTCCCCGCCGGTGTTGATCACCATGTTGCCGCGCCCGATCAAGGTGATCGAGCCGTCGGACTCGGCGCGGGCGCGGTCGTCGGTGACCACGATGCGGGCACCGTCCACCGTCTTGAACAGCCGGGCGGTACGTTCGGGGTCGTTGTAGTAGCCGAGCGGGACCGCGCCGGTCTTGGCCAGCCAACCCTCCTCGCCTGCGGCGACGGGCCGCCCGTCCTCGTCGACGACCACCGCGCCGCGCCCGGTCTGTACTCGTGGTCCGCGCGCCGGATCGTCGTCCTTCTGCGCGAAACCGATACCGCCGAAGCCGGTTTCGGACGACCCGATCGAGTCCGACACCATCGACGTCGGAAACTGCTCCAGCAGTGCGTTCTTCACGGGTTGGGACAGCAGCGCGGCCCCGGAGGCGATGACGAGCAGCGAGGAGGCGTCCACCGGTTCCGCGCTGTAGGTGTCGATGAGTGGGCGAGCCATCGCGTCGCCGGTGATGACCATGACGTGCGGTTTGTGCGTGGCGACGGATTCCCACACCCGCGCCGGGTCGAAGCGCGGCTCGAACAGCACGGTATTGCCCGACCAGAGTGCGTTGAACGTCGGCATCATCGCCGCGGCATGGATCAGCGGCGGGAGCACGAACCAGATGGCGGGCACGCCCTGGGCGCCCGTCGCGGACTGCTGATATTCGTCGCGCACCGGTTCACCGCTGTAGAAGTCGACACCGCCACCGAGCACACGCCACATGTCTTCCTGCCGCCACATGACGCCCTTGGGCATGCCGGTGGTGCCGCCGGTGTACATCATGAACATGTCGTCCGCGGTGCGAGTGACCGAGGGGCGGAACGGTTTTCCCGCCTCGACGAGCTGCTCGTACAGGACCGCGCCGGTCTCGGGGGTGCCGACGTCGCGGTCGTCGTCGACACAGATCGACAGGCGCACCCCCGGCGCGAGCGCGAGGCCCGCGCGGACTGTCTCGGCGTAACAGGCGTGGTACAGCAGCACTTCGAGGTCGGCGTTGTTGTAGACATAGGCCAGCTCGGTCGGGCCGTACCGGTAGTTGATATTGATCGGGACGGCGGCCAACTTGAAGCACGCGAGCAACGTCTCCATGGTCTCGATGC
>NZ_JBHWZY010000186.1:0-9757 GCF_042727815.1 Nocardia sp. NPDC060220 | reverse complement strand
GCTCTCCTCGACGCGAGGCGCGGGGATCGCCGCGGCGCCGGACTTCAGATCGGGCGTGGTGCCGCCCATCCGGTTCTTCTTCGCCTCTTCACCGACCCGGCGCACGACGAGCTGGATGTCGTCCCAGCCCACCCAGCCGGCCAGCTTGGTGGCATACCCCTTGCGGGTGGCGTTGTCCTTGATCTGGGCCACCACGGGCACCGTACGGCGCAGTGCCTCGACACGACCCTCGACATCGTCGAGATTGTGTTCGGCCAGCAGTCCGCGAATCACGAACTCGTACAGCGGGGTCCGCCGCGCCACCAGATCACGCACGGCGCTGTCGCCGGAGTGCTGACGCAACTCGCACGGATCCTGCCCGTCGGGCGCCACCGCGATGTAGGTCTGTCCCGCCAGCCGCTGATCACCGCTGAACGCCTTCAGCGCCGCGGCCTGACCGGCCGCGTCACCGTCGAAGGTGTAGATGATCTCGCCGCGCCAGAAGTTGTCGTCCATCAGCAGCCTGCGCAGTACCTGCAGGTGTTCTTCGCCGAACGCGGTGCCGCACGACGCCACCGCGGTTTTCACCCCGGCCAGATGCATGGCCATGACGTCGGTGTAGCCCTCGACGACCACGGCCTGATGACCCTTGGAGATGTCGCGCTTGGCGTGGTCGAGACCGAACAGCACCTGAGACTTCTTGTACAGCAACGTTTCCGGCGTGTTCACGTACTTGCCGGGCATGGTGTCGTCGTCGAACAGCTTGCGCGCGCCGAAACCGATCACCTCGCCGCCGAGATTGCGGATCGGCCACAGCAGGCGACGATGGAACCGGTCGATCGGACCGCGCTTGCCCTGCTTGGACAGTCCGGCAGCTTCCAGTTCCTTGAACTCGAAACCCAAGCGCTGCAGGTGCTTGGTCAGCCCGTCCCAGCCCGCGGGGGCGTAACCGCAGCCGAACTGCGCCCAGGATGCCTTGTCGAAGTTGCGGTCGGTCAGATACTTGCGCGCGGCCTCGGCCTCGGGTTCGTGCAGCAGGCCCATGTAGTACTCGTGCGCGGCGGCATTGGCGGCGACCAGGCGCGAGCGGGTGCCGCGGTCGCGCTGCACCGAGGTGCCGCCACCCTCGTAGTTGATCTGGTAGCCGATGCGATCGGCCATCTGCTCGACGGCCTCGACGAAACCGATGTGTTCCATCTGCTGCAGGAACTTGTAGACATCGCCGCCCTCACCACAGCCGAAGCAGTGGAACAGCCCGTGGTTGGGGCGCACATGGAACGACGGCGACTTCTCGTCGTGGAACGGGCACAGACCTTTGATCGAGTCGGCGCCCGCGCGCTTGAGCGCCACGTACTCACCGACTACATCTTCGATCCGGACACGTTCACGGATCGCCGCGATATCGCGATCTGGGATTCGTCCGGCCACGATGAGCGAGTCTAGTCGGGTCTGCTCAGCGGCAGTCCAGCGAGGCGGCGACGCGTTCGAAGCGGCTCTCGGTGTAGGAGGCGATCTGGTCGATCACCACGCGCACGCGGGCGGCCTCGGTGGCGGCGGCGTTGAACCAGGGCAGCATCTGATCGTCGAGGTGGGCGGGCGCGGTGGTGAGCAGCCGATCGGCCACGGCCTGCACGCGGTCGCGCTGGGTCTGCTGGCGGGCGAGGTGGCCGGGGTCGGAGCGCACGTACCGCAACGCCACGGTCTTGAGGACGGCCACCTCGGCGGCCACGATCGGCGGCACGATCAGATCGGCCTCGTAGCGGCTGAGCGGGCCTTGGCCGTAACGCTCGTGGGTGGCCGAGATCGCGGCGGTGGCGAAGCGGCCGACCAGTTCGCTGGTGAGCCGCTTCAACGCCACCGAGGCGGCGAAGCTGCCGTCGTAGGTCGCGGCGTCGGCCACGATGTCGAGTTCGGAGAGCCGTTGGGCGGCGGCGGCGAGCGCTTCGATCGACTGGTCGGGGTGCTGCCCGTGGCCCTGTTCGGCGAGCGCGGCCTGTTCGGCCGGGTCGGCGAGGGCGCGCAGGTCGATGCGGCCGACGATCACGCCGTCCTCCACGTCGTGCACCGAGTAGGCGACGTCGTCGGACCAGTCCATGATCTGGCATTCCAGGCTTTGTTTGCGGTCGGGCGCGTCTTTGCGCACCCAGGCCAGGCGCTCGAGGTCGTCGTCGTAGGCGCCGAACTTGGTGCCGGAACCGCTTCTGCCCCACGGGTATTTGAGGGTCGCGTCCAGGGCCGCCCGAGTGAGGTTGAGCCCGAAGCTCTCTGCGTCGGCGTCGAGGACCTTGGGTTCGAGGCGGGTCAGGATGCGCAGGTTCTGCGCGTTGCCTTCGAAACCGCCGTAGCGGTCGGCGAATTCGTCGAGCGCGCGTTCACCGTTGTGACCGTAGGGCGGGTGGCCGATGTCGTGGGCCAGGCCGGCCAGGTCGACGAGGTCGGGGTCGGCGCCGACACCGTCGGCGATACTGCGCCCGATCTGGGCCACTTCGAGCGAGTGGGTCAGCCGGGTGCGCGGGGTGTCGCCCTCGCGCGGGCCCATGACCTGAGTCTTGTCGGCGAGGCGACGCAGCGCGGCGGAATGCAGCACGCGGGCACGATCGCGGGAGAACTCACTGCGATGCCCCTTGCCCGCGGCGCCGGGCCACGCGGTCTTACCGGGCTCGTGGACCATGCGTTCCTGGTCGTGCGGGGTATAGGTCCCGGTCATCTCACTGTCCCGCCTCGTAAGGAAAATCTGCCGAGAAATGAGTGAGCTGGTACCAGAGCAGCGCGCCGGTTTCGCGGGCGATGCCGTGGAATTGCGACTCCCTCGTATAGACGGCGGGCCCGGTACGGGTGGGTGCGGTCCACGCTTCCAGGCCTGCGTCGCGAGCCATCGTCCTGGTTCGCAGTGAATGCCACGGATCGCTCACGAGTACGGCCGATGACATATCGCGCTCCCCCATCGCCGACGCCACCGCCTCGATGCTGCGCAGTGTGTCGGAACCGGTTTCGACGGCCACGATGTTCTCGCTGGGGACGCCCTTGTCCTCCAGATACCGTTTGCCCGAGGCGGCTTCGGTATACAGGTCGCCCTCCTGTTTGCCGCCGACAGTGATCACGGTGGGCGCCACCCCGGCCTCGTAGAGTCGCCAGGCCTGATACAGCCGCGCCTCGAAAACCGACGACGGCGTTCCTGAATACTGGGCCGCGCCGAGCACCACGATCGCGTTCGCGGGGGTGTAGTCGTCGATCCGCGCGACCTGCCAGACCCGGACCGCTGTCCCGGCGACCAGCACCAACCCCATCAGCACCGCGCCGGCGATCAACCGGACCAACCACACCGAGACCGTCGACACCAGCCCGCGCGGATGCCTGACATCCGGGGCGGGCGTGACCGTTCGCGAGAAACCCGATTTCACCTTCGTCAGTCTGCCAGGTCGGTCCGACGCCCCGCGGGGTCAGCGGTCACCACCGGATTCCGTTCCGGTGAACGGCCGACCGCCGAGCCCGCGGACTCCCAGGGGATCGTCGCGGCGATGTCGACGAACGAGCGGATCAGCGGGCTGTGTGCCGCGCTGGTCCAGGCCAGCACGAGGCTGCTCGGCGGCTTGTCGGCGAGCGGGACCACCACGAGGCCCTCCGGGACCGGGTGGCCCAGCGGCGTGAGGCCGACGGTGCCGTTCCACAGGACGGTTTGCTGACATTCGTGGACGGTGCGCACCACCGGGCCGGTGTCCGGATCGGTCGGGTGCGACCAGTAGCTCCGCCAGATCGGATCGGTGTCGGCGGGCAGCTGGAACCACTGTCGATCGGCCAGTTCGCGCAGGTGCAGACTCGCGTGATCTGCCAGGGGATCGTCGACGCGAAGGACGACACCCACCGGGTCGGTACGCATAACCTGTGTGGTGATGCCGGTTTCGTCGAAGGGCGTGCGGGTGAGGGCGATGTCGACGCGTCCGGCGCGCAACCCGGCCGTCGGGTCGGCGAAGTCGCCTTCTCTGATGTGCACCTGGACGTCGGGATGCGCGGCCCGGTACGCCGCGGCCAGTCGGCTCCCTGCCGCTTCGGCGAAGGTGCCGATCGTGACGGCGGACGCCCCGGCGGCGACCGCGACCCTGGTGCGCACCCGATCGGCCTGGGCCAGCAGCTCGAGCGCCTCGTCGTAGAGGGCGGACCCGGCAGGCGTGAGAGTCACACCTGTCGGTGAACGACGCAGGAGTTCGTAGCCGAGGTCGTCTTCGAGCTGTTTGATCGCCCTGCTCAGGGGCGGCTGGGTCATGTACAGCCGGGCGGCGGCGCGACCGAAGTGGAGTTCCTCGGCCACCGCCGTGAAGTATCGCAGCAGACGGAGGTCCATGAGCTGCGACGATACCCGCTCGGTATCGGGTCCGCAGAGATCGGTCTTGGACGCGACCGGCCTCGCGATGATCAGGTGGAAGTCATGAGCGTCATGGTCCTGATCGGACGAATCCTGTTCTCCGCGTTGTTCATCGGCGCGGCTATCGGCCATCTGAGCGGCGCGAAGGACACCGCGCGCTACGCCGCGAGCCATGGGGTGCCGTCGCCGTTGTTCGCGGTGTACGCCTCGGGTGCCGCCATGCTCGTCGCGGGAACGAGCGTGCTGCTCGGCGCCTGGGGCGACCTCGGATCGCTTGTCCTGGTGGCGTTCCTGGTGCCGACGGCCTTCCTGATGCATGCCTTCTGGAAGGAGACCGACGCCGAGACCAAGCAACACGAGATGGTCCACTTCAACAAGGACCTCGCCCTGGCCGGTGCGGCACTGGTGTTCTTCGCGGTCTTCGCCTACACCGCCGACCTGGGGCTCACCCTCACCGCACCAGCCTTCACGCTGCGCTGACCGGACCGGCGATCACCAACCCCGCGCCCGCCATTCGGGCAGATTCGCGCGGTCGGCGCCGAGGGTGGTGTCGTCGCCGTGACCCGGGTAGACGACGGTGTCGTCGGGGTAGCGGTCGAAGAGTTTGGTGGTGACGTCGGTGAGGAGGGTGTCGAAGTCGGCGGAACTATGAGTTTTCCCCACTCCACCTGGGAAAAGGGAGTCGCCGGTGAAGAGGTGGGTGTGGCCCGCGTTGTCGGTGAGGGCGAGGGCGACCGAGCCGGGGGTGTGGCCGCGCAGGTGGATGACATGGAGGACGAGATCGCCCACTTCGATGGTGTCGCCGTCTTCGAGCAGACGGTCGGGGCGGACCGGGAGGTGGTCGGCGTCGAGGGTGTGGGCGGCGGTGGGGACCTCGAAGGACTTGGTGACCTCGGTCAGGGCCTGCCAGTGATCGGGGTGGCGGTGGGTGGTGACGAGCAGTTCGATCTGGCCGGGTGTCTCGAGCGCGGTCAGTTCGATGATGCGCTCGGCATCGTTGGCGGCGTCGATCAGCACCGCGGCGCCGGTGGTGGCGCTCTGGATCAGGTAGGTGTTGTTGTCCATCGGACCGACGGACATCTTCACGATGCGG
This sequence comes from Nocardia sp. NPDC060220, assembly GCF_042727815.1. Lineage (NCBI taxonomy): Bacteria > Bacillati > Actinomycetota > Actinomycetes > Mycobacteriales > Nocardiaceae > Nocardia > Nocardia sp. NPDC060220. The sequence continues at coordinate 4,325 of NZ_JBHWZY010000186.1, read as the reverse complement.
GCGCCGGGGACGTCGCGCTGCTGGGCGTCCCCGCCCGCGGTGACGTGACCTGTGTACTGGCGAGCGACTGTGACCATGCACCCGATCGTAGAAGCCACGCGCCGCGCTGTCGTGCCGGTGTCGGTGTCGACCGTTAGATTCGACACATGCCGCTGTCGAGTTCGGCCCCACGATCGGTTTCCGCACTCTGCGCGGTGTTCGCCGTGTTGAGTCTGCTGTGCGCGCCGAGTGCGGTCGGCGAACCGCCCGCGCGCATGGGTCCGCAGGTGGTCGATACCGCGAATGTGCTCAGTGCGGGCGACGAAGCACGCGTGCTCGACGCGATCGACGCCCTCTACCGCGATCACCAGGTGAAGCTGTGGGTGAACTATGTGCGCACCTTCGGGTCGATGGCGCCCCGCGACTGGGCTGCCCGCACTTCCGACCTCTCCGGTTTCAGCGATCATGATCTGCTGCTGGCGGTGGCCGTCGACGACCGCGGCTACTGGCTCGACGGCACCCTTCCCGAGAGTGTGAGCGACTCCGAACTGGACTCGCTGCTCGCGGGCTCGGTGGAACCCGATCTGCGCGACCAGAAGTGGGCACAGGCCGCGGTCGACACCGCCGAGGGAATCGGTTCGGCGATGCGGGGCAGCGGGGTGCCGTGGGGTGTGCTGATCCTCATCGGGCTGGCCGTGATCGTGGTGGCCGGCGGTTTGATGTTGTTCTCGCGCAAGCGTCGAGGTGACCGGGATCGTGCCGAGCTGACCACCGCGCGCGAGGTGGATCCGACCGATTCCGCGGCGCTGGCGCGATTGTCGCTGCCGACCTTGCACGCGCTCTCCCGCGAGCGACTGGTCGAGATCGACGATGCCGTGCGGACCAGCGCCGAGGAATTGACCTTGGCCACCAGCGAATTCGGTGACACCGCGGTGACGCCGTTCCGCTCCGCGCTCGATGCCGCCCGCGCCGCCACCGCGAAGGCATTCACGATTCGTCAGCAACTCGACGACGCGATTCCGGAGACGCCGGACCAGCAGCGCGCCATGCTCATCGAGCTGATCGCCACGGCGGGCACGGCCGATCGCGAACTCGACTCGCAGGTCGCCGATTTCGACGCCATGCGCGATCTGCTCATCGACGCGCCCGCTCGGCTGGACACGCTCACCCGCGACATCGTCGAGCTGACCGCGCGCATGCCGGGCTCCGAAGCCGAACTCACCCGCTTGAGCTCGACCTATCCACCCTCGGTCATCGCACCGATCCACGACAACGTGCGGATGGCGCAGGAGCGAATCACCTTCGCCGAGAACAACATCGACTCCGCTCGTACCGCTCTCACCCAGCCTGTCGGGCAGCAGGGTGGTGCGGTCGCGGCGATCCGAGCGGCCGAAGGCGCGATCGGGCAGGCAAGGACGCTGCTCGATGCCGTCGACCAGGCCGCGACGAATATCCAGCAAGCGCGCGACGGTCTTGCGGCCGCCCTCGACGAACTGCGCGCCGACCTGAGCTCGGCCACGAGCCTCACCGAGTTCGGCGGCGCCGACCTGGCCGCCGCGGTCTCGTCCGCCACCGCGGCCCTGAATGCCCCGAATGCCCCGAATGCCGACAGCGATCCCCTCGGTACCTTCCACACCGCGGTCACCGCTGATGCCGAACTGGACCGTGCGATCGCGGCGGCCTCGGATCGCAAACTGGCCGTGGAGGATCTGCGACGCCGGCTCGATCGCACCCTCACCGACGCATCCGCCCGCATCGATGCGGCGTCGTCGTTCATCACCACCCGGCGTGGCGGCGTCGATGCGGAGGCCCGCACCCGGCTCTCCGAGGCGCAACGTCACCTCGCCGAGGCACACGGACTCGCGGGCAGTGACCCCGAACGCGCACTCGTCAGCGCACAGACCGCCGCCGACCTCGGCGGCCGGGCCATGCAGCAGGCGCAGGCCAGCGTGCAGGCGTGGGAGACGCGTCAGCCGATGTCGGGCGGCGGCTCACAGACCGGCGCGGTGCTGGGCGGAATCCTGCTCAACGAGCTGCTGCGGGGCGCGATGAGTGGCGGTTCGCGACGCGGAGGCGGCGGCTATGGCGGAGGCGGCGGCTACCGTCCGGGCTCGTACGGCGGCTCGTCGGGATCGCGTCGAGTCAGCCGGGGCGGCAGATTCTGATCCCGGCCATCGCGAGGGTCGACCGCGCCGGGCGCAGTGCCGGACGCGCCTGATCGCGGCGCGGCGAGGTCGACAGGTTCGCCCTTGACTCTCTCACCGTGTGAGGCCGTACACCGGAAGGCGTCATGTTCAGTATCGGAGATTTCGCCAGGCACGGTCAGGTGTCGGTACGCATGCTGCGCCACTACGACGCGGTGGGTTTGTTGGCGCCCGCCAGAGTCGACGCGGCCACCGGGTACCGCTTCTATACGGCGGCGCAGCTGACCCGGCTCAATCGGCTCATCGCCTTGAAAGAGCTCGGGTTCACGCTGGAACAGGTGGGCAGAATGCTCGAGCCGGGGCCCGACGCGGCAGAACTGCGCGGCATGCTCACCTTGCGCCGAGCCGAGTTGGAACAGCGGATCGCGGCCGACCGTTCGCGGTTGACCGAAGTCGAAGCGAGACTCCGAATCATCGAAAAGGAGGGCATCATGCCCGATCAGGATGTGGTGATCAAGTCGGTGCCCGCAGTCAGAGTGGCCGAATCGTCCAGCTGGGCTTCGGGATTCGAACCCCAGGCGATCAGCCCGGTGATCGGGCCGCTGTTCAGCGAACTGTCCGACCGGCTGGCCGCGGCCGGGATCACGATCGCCGGTCCCGCGATCGCCTACTACGACGCGCGTGACGACGGGACGGTCGGCGTGCACGCGTGTGTGCCGGTGAATGTGGATCCCGCTGCGGCACCGGACTTCTCGATCGTCGATCTGCCCGCGCTCGAACACGCAGCGACCACCGTCCATCGCGGGAACGTGAGCGGGATCGGCGCGGCGTGGCAGGCGCTCGGTCGCTGGGTGGAGGACAACGGGCTCCGCACCGGCGCGCCCGTCCGCGAAGTCACCCTGGAGTGGACGCCCGATCCCGATGGCTGGGTCACCGAACTGCAGGAGCCTCTCGCACCGCGCTGAGGCGCGGCCGGCCCGTGCGATCCGCAGGCGAGATCCGTTTCAGGCGGTCGCGGCTTCCTGATCCGCGGATGACCAGGACAATTCCGCGGCGACGGCATCCAGCAGGTGGGCGGCGAGTGGGCCGCCACCCAGTCGGCCGATGGTCAGTCGACCGAGATAGGTGTAGACGAGGAAGGTGACCGCCGCGGACGCCCCCGTCGACGGGCGGGGGTGTGCGGAGAGGTAGACGATCTCGTAGTCGTCGAGAATCAGCCCGGCGGGGGCGCGGAACGGGGGCACCGTCCCGGTGTTGGTGAGCGCGATATGCCCTGCGGTGGAGTGGATTCGATCGGGACCGTAGAAGTCGGGGAAGTGCAGAACGGACTGTTCGATCACCCCGTCGGCCAGGTCGTTGTGCAGGCTGGTGCCGATCCGGCGAGCGAGCACGACGAGGTCCGCGGTGTCGGCGGCATCGGTGGCGAACGCGGCCAGGCCGGACAGGTTGGTGCCGGCTTCCGCGGCAACCGCAGGGTCGAGGCGCCTGCGCAGGTCGACCGGATACATACACGAGACGTGGTCCGCGCCCGAGAGATCGCCGTACGCCCGCAACACCGCGGCGGTGACCAACCCGTTGACGCTCACCGCGTGCGCGCGAGCCAGCTCGAGCACCCGTGCGGTCGCGACGGTATCCAGCTGAATCCGCGCGGGCCGGGCCAACGTGGCCGGTGCGGCCTCCGCCCGCTCGATCCCACTCACCGAATCTGTGACGACGAGCGGACGCGCTACCGTCTCGAGTCCCGACCGCCGCCCACGCCGGATCCCCCGCTGCGCCAGCAGCACCTCGAGCGACGCCGGATACTCCCGCGTCGCACCGGCCGTGGTCTCCGACTCGGCGACCACGGTTGCCGTGTCCGCGATCTTCCCGGTCTCCACATAGTCGGTGTAGAAGCCCCACAGCCGCGCGAACAGTTCGATACAATGCCCCGCGTCGGCCACGCTGTGGTGCACGAACAACGTGACCCGAGCCCGATCCTCTTCGGCGAGAACCACATCCAGATAGGCCAATTGGGCCCCAGGATCCATGGACTCGGCCGGAATCCGCACCTCGTCGGGATCGCCGAAACTCACCCACGCGCCGACGGCCTCGATATCCCCCGGACGCAACAGGATTCCGTTCCGCCGCGTACGGGGCGCGAGTTGCTCGCCGGACACGTGGCGGCCATGGTGTGCTGCTCCGCGATGGACACCGCCGGGGCCC
>NZ_JBHWZY010000185.1:0-9790 GCF_042727815.1 Nocardia sp. NPDC060220 | reverse complement strand
GCTGCTGGTGCACCTTGTTCGGGAAGTAGTCCTCGAGGGTGCGACCGTTGAGCTCGAAGTTGCCCGAACCGGGCACCATGCGAACGCGAACGACGGCTTCCTTACGGCGGCCGACGGTCTGCACCGGGCGGTCGAGGCCGAGCGGCTCGAAAGCCAGCTCTTCTTCGACGTACTCGCCTTCGGCGTAGCCTTCGCCGTCTTCGACGATCTCGACGACGACCTCATCGGTGGCGTCGAACTCTTCGGCTGCGAACTCTTCAGGAGCGGTCACTGGGCCACCTGCTTGATCTCGAACGGAACCGGCTGCTGCGCGGCGTGGGGGTGGTTCGGGCCTGCGTAGACCTTCAGCTTGCCCGCGATCGCGTTACCCAGCTTGTTCTTCGGGATCATGCCCTTGACGGCCTTCTCCACGAGACGATCGGGACGGGTCGCCAACACCTCGCCGACAGTGCGCGACTTGAGGCCGCCCGGGTGTCCGCTGTGGTGGTGGATGAGCTTGTCCTGCTTCTTGTTGCCGGAGATGGCAACCTTTTCCGCGTTGATGATGATGACGAAGTCGCCACCATCGACGTGGGGTGCGTAGGTCGGCTTGCCCTTGCCGCGCAGCAGGCCAGCGGCCTGCACGGCGAGACGGCCGAGGACTACGTCAGTGGCGTCGATGACGTACCACTTGCGGGTGACGTCACCCGCCTTGGGGCTGTACGTAGGCACAGTCGTTCCCTGTCTGTCGTCGGTGTTGCCGGCCCTGATGTGTGGATCGAGGCTGTCCTGGCGGCCGGTGGAGACCCAGGACATCGAGGAGACGCCGATCCGCGAACGGTTCGGCGTTCCACACGCCAACGGGCAACGATACCAGCCACGCATCACCGACCCGTAATCGGGCGAGGCTAGATCACGACCGGCGGACCCGGGTCGGTCGCACGCGCGGGACCGGGAATCAGGTAGCGCAAAGTATCGATGCCGGGGGTGACGCAGGCGGAGTCGTCGACCAGCAGGCCACGCGCGGTCTCGATGCCCTCGCGCGGGACCGTGTTCGCGTACGGGGTGAACGCGCAACTCACCGGTTCGGCGGCCGCGGCGACGGCAGGATCCGGCTGGAGCGCGACCAGCGCCAGCGCGCCGACCACGGCCGGTGCGCCGAAGAAGCCCTTCTTCACCTTGCCGAGCAGTTTGCCGCGGCGGTCGTCGTCCTCGGCATCGTCGTGTTCGAGCGCGTGCCGCGGCGCACGAGCGGGTGGACCTGACGGCTGCGGCGGTTGCGCGGCGGGCGGACCGGCGACGAACCCGGCCGGTCCGGGCGGCTGGGCGGCGGGCGGTGCGGTGGGTTGGGCACCCCACCCGACCTGCGCGGCGACTGCCTGACCCGGATGTCCCGAGTCCGGATAGTCGTCCTCCTCGTCGTCGAGATCGGGCTCGGTGACCAGCAGGTGCGCGGCGCCGAGGACCAGCGCGTGCATCGGATGGTCGGCCACGTGCAGGCGCTGGCCCAGGTGGTTCTGGAAGGCGAAGCGCAGCGCGTCGTTGAAGCAGACGTTGCCCGCGAGCAGCACCGTCGAGGTGTCGGCGCCGATCGAGCGGGCCGCGGCCATCGCCTCGATCACCACGTTGTCGGCCGTGCGGGCGTCGCGCAGCGCCTCGGCGCTGACCGAGACCTCCGTCGATTCGGTCGGCTGCTCGTCGTCGCCGTGCACCGCGACCACCAGTAGCGAGCGCCCGTCGGAGTAGATCCCGGTGGCGCCGATGCCGGTGCGATGCCGCTCGCTGGGCGGGGAGACCAGGCCGAGCGCGCGCACATAACCCGAGAGCGCGACGCTTTCGGGCAGCGGTTCCACGACCACGTCGAGCTGTTCGACGAGCGCCGCGTACACCTCGACCTTGTCCTCGGGCCAGCTGTCCGGATACGGCAGCGCGACCAGCTGCGGCTTGCCCTGTAGGTACTTGCCGATCGCGGCCAGCGGGTTGTAGAGCCTGGCCCGGAAGACGAGTTCGGCGGGCCAGGTGGCGCCGGCGATCACGATCTGTGGGTGGCCGAGGATGTCGCGCACATCGGCGATCGCCATCCCCAGGTCCGGGCGCTGCCGGTCGACACCGGCGGTGTGCAACCTGCCCGCGGCATCGGCGAGCAGGTAGGCGGGCGGGGTGTAGGTGCCCTCGACCTGTACCGGGCGGACCGGGGTCGCGCCGCCACCCGCGGCCACGGACACCACGTCCCACCCCAGATGTAGGGCCCCAACTCGAACGGTCACAGGATCAAGTGTGCCCGGTCGGCGACAGACACGCGCAGCTTGCCCACCGAAACGATGCTGACCTGGCGGATCATGCCTGCGACTTCTTCAGTCGTAGTCTGCTCCAGGTGATCAGGGCGAGGATCGAGGTGATCACGATGAGCATCACGATGTCCAGGATCCAGATCCCCGCGCTGTGCCCCCAGAGCGGGTCGTCCTGCGAGCCGAAGACCAGCTCCGTCAGGTCCACCGTCGACGCGCCCGCCGCATAACCCCAGCGTGAGGGGAACAGGTACGAGATCTGCTCGAGGCCGACCCGGTCGGTCACCGGGATCAGGCCACCCGCCATCACCAGCTGCACCATGATCATCACCACGAGCATCGGCATGACCTGCTCGTTGGACTTGGCCAGGCTCGACATCAGCAGGCCGAACACCACGCAGCACACCGCGGTCATCGCGATGTCGAAATACAGCTCGACGCTGCCGCTCGGAATCAGCGAACCGGCGCCCGGCGCCTTCTTCCCGATGAACGTGATACCGATCAGGACCGCCGACTGCAGGAACGCGGTCACGCTGAACACGACGATCTTGGCCATCAGGTATGCCGAGGGCAGCAGGCCGACCGCGCGCTCACGCTGGAAGATCGACCGTTCGCCGACCAGGTCGCGCACGCTGAGCGTGGCGCCCATGAAGCACGCGCCGAGGATGAGCACCACCAGCAACTGCTGGGCCTCACCGCCGCTCTCCCGCCCGAACGAGCCGTCGGGCAGCTGCACCAGCGCGCCCGCCGTGAACCCGTCACTACCCGGCACCACCAGCGACAACGCGCCGAGGATGAAGGGCAGCACCACCAGGAAGATCAGATATCCCCGGTCGGAGAAGATCAACCGCAACTGCCTGCGAGACAACGTGCTGAACTGCCGCATCGCGCTCGATTGCGGCGGCGCGCCCACGTTGCCGCGGTTCGGCTGCGCGGGCGGCGGTGGCGGCACATAGGCCTGCCGGGACCGATACTTCGCGAAGGCCTGATCAGGGTTGGCCGCGACCTCGGCGAAGATCTCCGCCCAGTCGCTGGTCCCCATCGCCGCGCCGACCCCACCCGGATGACCGGCGAACGCCGTCTTACCGCCGGGGGCCAGCAGCACCACCTGGTCGCACATATCCAGGCAGGCCACCGAGTGCGTCACCACGATCACCACGCGACCGGCGTCGGCCAGTTCGCGCAGCATCTGCATGACCTGCCGATCCAGCGCCGGGTCCAGACCCGAGGTCGGCTCGTCGAGGATCAGCAGCGACGGACCGGTGAGCAGCTCCATCGCCACCGACGCGCGCTTGCGCTGGCCACCGGAGAGCCGGTCCACCCGGGTATCGGCGTGCTGGGTGAGCGAGAGCTCTTGCAGCACGCCGTCGATCACCTGCTGCCGGTCGGACTTGGTGGTATCGGGCGGCAGCCGTAGCTCGGCGGCGAAGCCGAGCGCCTGGCGGACCGTGAGCTGACGGTGCAGCACGTCGTCCTGGGGCACCATGCCGATGCGCGAACGCAGCGCCTCGTATTCGGCGTGCAGGTTGCGGCCCTCGAAGGTCACCACACCACCGGAGGGCTGGGTATTGCCCGCGATCAGCTTCGACAGCGTCGACTTGCCCGCGCCCGACGGTCCGATCAGCGCGGTCAACGTGCCACGCCCCGCCGTCATGTTCACATCGACGAGCAGTTGCTTGTTGTTCTCGACGGTGAACCCGACCCCGTGCACCGACAGGCCCTGCTCGGCGACCGGCTTCTGCCGATGCGCCAGCGCCCCCTGGGTGACGACGAAGTCGATGTTGCCGATGGTGACGATGTCGCGCTCGCGCAGCACCGAGCGTTGCTGGCGGTGACCGTTGACGAAGGTGCCGTTGGCCGAGCCGAGGTCCTCGATCACCAGGCCCTCGGGCGAGGCCAGCAGCTTCGCGTGCGCACGCGAAGCCAGCGGATCGTTGACGACGATCTGGTTGTCCGAGGTGCGGCCGATGCTCAGGCCACCGGGCGGAATGCGGTCACCGCGCGCGACCGGTTCGGTCGAGGCGGCCTTGCGGACCGGCGGCAGCATCGACGAATCGGCGCGCCGGGTCATATTGATGTTGTCCTGCGGCTGCGCGGACAGCTGCGAGGTGGGAACGTATTGCGGTTGCTGCTGTTGCGGGCGCGACGGCGGCTGGAAGCCGGGATGCGGCTGCTGCGGACGCGGCTGCTGATAGTGAGGTTGCGGCTGTTGCTGTGGTTGCGAAGGCGGCGCGACCATGGTCGCCGCGTGGCGCGCCCCAGGCGCCGCGGGGACCAGGTGCAGCAGCGGCCCGGTGATCGCGTCACCCAGGCGTACCTGGGTGGGTCGATCGATCGAGACGGGCTGGTTGAGCCTGCGTGCGTCGACGAAGACGCCGTTGGTACTGCCGTTGTCGGCGAGCACCCACGCGCCGTTGCTGAATCGAAGAGTGGCGTGCACACGAGAGACCAGCGGACTGTCCACGAACAGGGTGACCTCGGGCGCGCGGCCCATGGTGATCTGCTGACTCGCTTCGAAGACTCGTTCGGTTCCATCATGGCGCACGGTGATGGTCTGCGCCCCCGGTGAAGACATGGAGCGGATACTATGCCATCGCCCGGACATCGGCGGTGCCCCCGAGACGGCTTTGTGCCCGATCCGGCGATCGACCTGCACGTGTATCCGGCCGACCAGGGGGACGTATGCCGAAAGCCCAAGTGTTCGTTGCGATCTCTGTCGTGCTATGCGCGCTGATGGGTGTCGGGTGCACGCGGGCGATCGATGGGCACGGGGTCTCGATCTACGACGATCCGTTCCAGGTGGCGGGATTGCCGACCACCGGTGGGCCGAACGGTCCGCGCACCGGGGTTCCCGATTCGCCCCTCACCGCGTCCAACGGCGACGGCGGCGAGGTGGACCAGCTGGCGCTCAACGCGATCGACGACATCCAGTCCTACTGGCAGGCGGGCTTCGGTACCGAGTTCCCCGGCGAGACCTTCGACCCGGTCGAGAAGCTGATCTCCTGGAAGGCCAGGGCGGCCCGCAGCCAGGCGGTCGAATTCTGCAAGGAGACCACCTACCACCTGGTCAATGCCGCCTACTGCCGCAGCGACAACTCGATCGGCTGGGACCGCGAGATGCTGCTGCCCACCATGAGCGAGACCTTCGGCACGATGTCGGTAGTGATGGTGCTGGCCCACGAATACGGCCACGCCATCCAGAGCATGGCCAAGATGGTCACCAAGAAGACGCCGGTCCTGGTGAAGGAGCAGCAGGCCGACTGCTTCGCGGGCGCGTTCATGCGCCATGTCGCGGAAGGCAAGTCGAAGCACTTCACGATCAACACCTCCGACGGCCTGAATTCCGTTCTGGCCGCGACTGTTTCGATTCGCGACTCCGATCCCGACGACCCGGAGAGCGTGCACGGTTCGGCCTTCGAGCGCGTCACCGCGGTCCAGATCGGGTTCACCGACGGGCCGCGCGGCTGCAAGGGCATCGACGAGGACGAGATCGACTCGCGCCGCGGCTCTCTGCCGCAGAGTTTCTCCGGCGACAGCGGGCGCGGCGAATACCCCGTCTCCAAGGAAAATCTCGTCGAGCTCAGCAAGGCGCTCCAGGCCATCCTGCCGGTGAAGGACGCGCCGACCTACGACTACGCGGGCTCGCGCATCGACTGCAAGGACGGCGCGGTCACCGAACCGGTCACCTACTGCCCCGCCAAGAACACCATCGCCACCGATGTGCCCGGACTGGCCGAACGCGGGGCCAGCGACACCGACGACGACGGCCCGCTGCCGGTGAAGGTCAGCGGCGACTACAACGGCTACGTCGTCTTCATCTCCCGCTACACCCTGGCCGTGCAGCGCAGCCACGGCCAGCAGCTGACCGGCGCGAAGACCGGACTGCGCGCGGCCTGCCTGTCCGGGGTCGTCACCGGCAAACTCGCCCAGCCCGGCCGTCCGGTCGCCCAGGGCGACATCCAGCTGTCGGCGGGCGATCTCGACGAAGCGGTCTCGGGCCTGCTCACCGACGGACTGGCCGCCAGCGACGCCGAGGGCAACACGGTGCCCAGCGGATTCTCCCGCGTCGACGCCTTCCGCGCAGGCGTCCTCAACGGCGAAACCACCTGCCTTTCAAGGTATTCCTAGCCGAACGGGGGTGGTGCGGCCGGTTCGTAGCGCAGCACCCGGTTGCCGATCATCACCTCGGTGCCGGGGACGAGCACCATCGGCTGATTCGGGGTGAGGCGGACCCAGTCGCGGTAGCCGGGGTGCCGGCTGCGGGTGCCGTTGGTGGAACCGCGATCGATGAGTTGCACGTCCCAATTCACCAGGTGCACTTCGGCATGCGCGCGCGACATGCCGCCGGAGGTGTCGTCGATGCGCAGCGGGATGAGTCCGCGCTGGGCGGCGTCGGAGTTCTCCGGGTCACGCCCGATCACCGCGTCGGCGGCCATCAGATAGGTCATGCCGTCGTCGAGCACGAGCATGCCGAGCGGCGGGCGGACCACCTCGGCGAGCGCTTGGGTCTGATCGACCGGCATGCCGCACACCGTGCAGAACGCCGAGCGCGGATCACTGGGATGCGCACGCGCGCACTTGAATCCCATCACCTTCACCGCCAGCACCGTCGACTTGGCGGTGGCTTCGAGCCTGCGCTGCAGGTCGGGGTCGGGTTCGGGCGCGGGATTGGTTCCGGAGAGCCGGGTTTCGGCGTTGTGCGGGTCGGCGACGGGGGTGTCGACCGTGCCGTGCGCGGTGCCGGTGACAGCGTCCAGCATCGAGGTCGCCGGCTGCATCCCCGTCGCGGGCTGCTCGGAGGGTCGTGAATCCGGTTGCGCCGCACGTGGTTCCCGATCGATACGCGCGGTAGGCGGTGGCGGCCTGCGAGTCTGGCCCACCGGTTCCGCGGTTCGCACCCGGCTGCGCACATCGTTGGACCACATCACGGCCCCGCCTGCCTGCGCGATTCCCTCGACCAGCCAACCGATTCCGCGCTCCGGCGGCAGATCCGGGATGCGGCCCTTGGCGTCGTCGACGAACAGCGCGACCGCCTTCGCGGGCTCGGAGGCGACCCGGTCGACGGTGAACGCCGCGTCACTACCGCGGTAGTACTCCGGGCCGTGGTCGTCGGCGAGTACCGCCGTCACCGAACCGTGCAGGAAGATCGCCACGCCACCGTTGTCGGCGGCCGAGAGCACCCCGAAATCGATCGGCACGCCCGGCGAGATCTGCTCGGCGTACTTCATGAGCCACCGCGTCGCCTCGCGCGCCACCACCGAACCCGGCCCCGAAGGCGCCTGCTCGTGCGCGTCACGCACCAACTCCGCCAGCGATTCCAGCGCGATGGCCGCGGTATCGCCGGGCGTGAGCTTGCCCTGCCCGCGATGCGCGACCACGATCACCGCGCCCGCGACCCGTGCGACCGCGTGACTTCCGAGCACCACTTCGACCTGCCGATCCCTCACAGGTATCGGCCTCCACCGGAACTGCACAGCAGGGGGGTCGCCATGTCATCCAGACTATGGCAAGCACCCCGATCAGGTCCCCCTGGGCGGGGTAGGTCCGGTAACTTCATAGGTGTCGCGGGAGGAACATCGAGGGGAACCTGATGATCGATTCGACCAGAATTCGCATCGCGCTCGCCTGGGGTGGGGCTCTGATCGTCCTGTCCGGCTGCGCCGTCAGCGGCACACCCGTCGCCGGTGAGCCCGATGTGCGCGGCCTGGAGACCGGGACCTTCGCCACCGACCGGCACGCCTACACCGACACCGCGGGCGACAGAGGCGCGATCGTCGAGGGTGCGCGGATGTCGGCCGCCGTGGTGCCCGCGGTGCGGATCGATCCATCGCTCTCGCACGGACGCGGCGGCGTGATCGTCCCCGATATCGAACGCGCGCTGGATTTCGTCGCCAACGTCTCCAAACCTGTTCTGGAGAACCGCAAGTTCGTCACCGGCTATGTCGCGCTCGGCGCCGACAAGGCAGATCCCGACGGCCAGACCCGTCCCGGTCCCGACGCGACCGCGCTGACCACGGCGCTGTTCCGCTTCCCCACCGCGGCGGCCGCCACCCTCGCCGCGCGGGAACTCGAGGACGTCGACCTGGCCGTCTCCCCCGACAACCGCAAACTCGCCTCCACCGAATACCCTGACGCCTACCTCCATTGGCGCCCCGGCGTGCCCACCATCGGCGCCTTCCTCGCCCACAAAGAGTTCGTGATCTCGCTGTTCATCCAGCGGCCCCGGGCCGACGCGACCGACCTCACTTCCTGGATCGACAAGAATCTCGCCGCCGAACTCGCCCAGCTCGCGAAGTTCGACCCCACGCCCACCGAGAAGATCTCCGACCTCCCGGTAGACCCCGCCGGACTCCTGGCCCGCGCGGTCGTCGACGACCGCGCCGCCATGCGCCCCGGCCAGTACTCGTTCGCCTCCTATGCTCCTGAGCATCTCGTCAACAAGGCAGCCAACCTCACCACCCGCCAGAACCTGGTCGACGCAACAGGAGTGGAAGCCCACGCGGTGGTCGAGGGCGGCTCCGTCACGCGGGTACGCGACCAGTCCGCCGCGCAATCGCTCATGCAGGGCCTGATCGATTCGGCGGGCCACTACGACCCGATCACCGCCCCCGCCGACGTCCCCACCGCGACCTGCCTGAAACTCAACGACAACGGCAACAAAGAAGACGACTACGTCTACCGCTGCTATGTCGCCTACAAGCGCTATCTGGCCATGGTCAGCGCCGACGGTGAGCCCGAGGTCCGCCAGAAAATCACCGCCCAGTACGCCCTGCTGGCCAACAGCTTGTGAGTTCGCTCGGCCCCACTCCTCGATTGCGGTGACGTAGGATCTCGCCGACGATCGTTTCGGGGAGGAAATGAGTTGCGAGCCACCAAAGTCGTCTGTGTCCTGGCGACCGCACTGTTGACCACTGTCGTCACGGCCTGCGGTGGTCCCGACGAGATCGCCGCCACCGACGCCCCGGTGGACCTCGCCACTCTCGACGTCGGCAACTATCCGACCCAGCCCCGCCAGGTCGGGACGGTCGCGAACCTGGACCAGGGCCGCTTCATCGAGGCCGAACGTCTCGGCGACTTCGTACCGACGCCCGCCGATATCGATCCACGGTTCATCCACACCAATCCGTCGATCGCGTCGGTGTTCCTCGACGCCGAAGCCGCGCTCGGCAAGATCATGGCCGTCGACCGGTTCGCCGAGGTCGCCCCCGATTTCATCGGCGGATTCGTGAGCTCGGCGGAGACGAAGCCCAGCAACATGGGCCTGGACATGGTGAACGCGGTGATGATCTTCCCCGACGCGCAGAAGGCCACCACCGCCGCGGCCGAGCTGGAGAAACTCGATTTCAGCTATGCCCCGAACAACCAGCGCATCGAGATTCCCGGTTATCCCGCGGCGATCGCGCACTGGCAGCCCGATCAGCAGTCGATCGGGTCCTGGTTCGCCACCGGTCATCTGGTGATCTACACCTGGTTCTACGACTACCTGAAGATCTGGCTGGAGAAGGTCGACAAGCAAGCGCTGC
>NZ_JBHWZY010000184.1:0-9795 GCF_042727815.1 Nocardia sp. NPDC060220 | reverse complement strand
GAGGAATTCAGGTGCACGAGATCGATGCGCCCGGTGATGGCCTTGATCCGCTCGACCACCCCGACCAATTCCTCACCACCCGCCCACGCGTGACACGTGTCGAGGCAGAAGCCCGCGCCGTAGTCGCCGACCGCGTCCCACAATCGCGCGATCGAATCGAAATGCCGGGCCATCGCGTGATTGCCGCCCGCGGTGTTCTCGATCAGGATCGGCACGGCGAACCCGCCCTTGTCCTGCTGACGCTCGAACAGCTTGCGCCAGTTGTCGATTCCGGTATCGAGCTCGGCGTCGGAGCGTACGTGTCCCCCGTGCACCACGAGGCCGAACGCACCGAGGTCGGCCGCGGCCTTCGCCTGCTGGGCCACCGCGTTGCGCGAGGGCATCCGCAACCGGTTGTTCAGACTCGCCACATTGATCTGATAGGACGAGTGCACAACGACATCGATCGGACTGGCCAGAATCTCGGCGGCCCTGGGATGCGGCTGGGGTTTGTCCCAGCTCTGCGGATCGACCACGAACAACTGCACGACCTCGGCACCGAGCTTCTCGCCGAAGCCGATCGGATCGCTCTCGTCGCGAACATGTGCTCCAATGCGCATAGCTGCCACCCTAATATCAGGCACCGACAACTTCGCTCGCGATGTTGCGCGGCGGTGGGTTCGGGAGATACATCGGTAGAATTTCAAACGGGTGCTCTGCCCTGGAGGGGGTGACTTCGCGTGTTGCGCAAAGGCGACGTGTTCGCCGGATACACGATCCGGCGCGTGCTGGGCCAGGGTGGAATGGGCGTGGTCTACCTGGCCAGGCACCCCCGGCTGCCCCGGCTCACCGCGCTGAAACTGCTCAGCCGTGAACTGTCCGCCGACGAGGAGATCCGCCGCCGCTTCGAGCGCGAAGCCGATCTGGTCGCCCAGCTCGAGCACCCCAATATCGTCAATGTCTACGACCGCGGCACCGACGACGACCAGCTGTGGATCTCCATGCAGTTCGTGGCGGGCACCGATGTCGCGACCGCCGACGTGAACGTACTGACACCCGGCCGGGCCGTGCAGATCGTCGCCGAGACCGCCACCGCGCTGGACTTCGCGCACGCGGGCGGCGTGCTGCACCGCGACGTGAAACCGGCGAACATCCTGCTCGCCAAGCCACCGATCGGGCGCCCGGAACGCGTGGTGCTCACCGACTTCGGCATCGCCGCGGTGCGCGACAGCGAGACCACGCTGTCCTCGGCGGGCACGATCACCGCCACCCTGGCCTATGCCGCGCCCGAGCATCTGGCGGGCGCGCCCCTGGATCATCGCGCCGATCAGTACTCGCTGGCCTGCACGCTGTTCTGGATGCTCACGGGCTCGGTGCCGTTCCCCGGACCCAGCCCGGGCGCGGTGATCCAGGCGCACCTGAGCAAGCCCCTTCCCCCGCTGCGCAGTCTGCGCCCCGACCTGCCCGCGACCCTGGACGCGGTGCTGGCCAGAGCCACCGCCAAGCGCGTCGAGTCCCGTTTCGCCAGCTGCGCCGAGTTCGCGCAGGCGGCCAAAGCGGCGCTGTTCGCGGTGCCGGGGCCGTGGCATCAACAGCAGCAGCAGTACACCGCGGCCGGTGTGGTGCTGCGCGCCCGCGAGTCCTACCCGCAGGCGCCGGGATATTCCCGGCCGCCCACCCCGGCGCAGCCCTACCGCAACGCGCCCCCGCAGACCACCCCCGCGCAACCGCACCCGCACGTGCAGCCGACCACTCCCGCACAGCCGCATCCCCACGCGCCGCGGCCGTCGACGGGCGGTCCGGCCATCCCGCCGCGACGCGGAAGCGCACGCCCGGGCACCATCGATTTCCCTGGTGGCCGTAACCATCCCGGCTATATCGTGCCGCCGCAGCAGCGGCGTCCGCCGTGATCGTGGCAACCGTCGGCGTCGTCGCCGACTGATAAGGTTTCGTTGATTTTCCCGTGGCGGGCAACGTCGGCCGCGGCTTTTATGCTGTACGCACGTGCGCTGGTGGGTCCCGGCGCGCGGCGGGAAGTGGAGCAGACATGCTGGCCAACGGAGATGTTTTTGCCGGCTACGTCATCGAACGGCAGCTCGGCCGCGGTGGCATGGGTTCGGTCTATCTGGCCAAGCACCCCCGCCTACCGCGGATGACGGCGCTGAAGCTGCTCAATCGCGAGAT
Source organism: Nocardia sp. NPDC060220 (assembly GCF_042727815.1). Taxonomy (NCBI): domain Bacteria; kingdom Bacillati; phylum Actinomycetota; class Actinomycetes; order Mycobacteriales; family Nocardiaceae; genus Nocardia; species Nocardia sp. NPDC060220. The sequence continues at coordinate 7,632 of NZ_JBHWZY010000184.1, read as the reverse complement.
GTTCTTCGACGCCGAGGTGCGGGCACGGTTCGAGCGGGAGGCCGATCTCGTTTCGCGCCTCGATCATCCGAACATCGTCACCGTCTACGACCGCGGGCACGACGACGAACAGCTGTGGATCTCCATGCAGTTCATCGACGGCGTCGACGCGGCATCGGTGGATCCGCAGACGCTGCCGCCCGCCCGCGCGCTGCAGATCGTGAAGGAAACCGCCGACGCGCTGGACTACGCGCACGGCATGGGCGTGCTGCACCGCGACGTGAAGCCGGCCAATATCCTGCTCGCCCGCTCGGGCGCGGGCCGTGGCGAACGCGTCTACCTCACCGACTTCGGCATCGCCCGATTGCGCGACGACACCGGCCATCTCACCCAGACCGGTACCTTCACCGCGACGCTGGCCTATGCCTCCCCCGAACAGCTCACCGGCGCCTCGCTGGACCACCGGTCCGACCAGTATTCGCTGGCCTGCGCACTGTTCTGGCTGTTCACCGGTTCGGGACCGTTCGCGGCGACCAACCCGGCCGCGGTGATCCAGGGTCATCTCCAGCAGCCGCCGCCCACGCTGAGCAGCGTCCGGCCCGGCCTGTCCTACGCACTCGACGGAGTGCTCGCCAAGGCGATGGCCAAGCGGCCCGATGACCGGTTCGACTCCTGTTCGGACTTCGCCGAAGCCGCGATCGAGGCGCTGAACAGTCCGAGCGCACCCGCGTTGCCGATCGTCGGTCCACGACCGGGCACCGGTGGGTCGCTGCCGATCGCCGGGCGGCCCACGACAGGTGGCGCGATTCCGCAGACCGGTCTGCCGTATCCCGTTGCCACACAGGGCCCGATGACCGGCGGCCCGATGGGCACCGCGCAAGGCCCGATGACCGGCGGTCCGATGGGCACCGCCCAGGGCCCGATGACGGGTGGCCCGATGGGCACCCAGCGTCCGATGAACCAGTCGCCCACCGGCGCTTCGCAGCCCTACACCCAGCAGTCGCGGCCGCAGTACCAGTCGGCGCCGCGGCCACAGGCGAGCGGTTTCGCCCAGTATCCGCACGGGCAGCGGCCGCCGTCGAAGTCCAACACCGGGCTGATCATCGGCATCGTCGTCGCGGTGATCCTGGTGATCGTGCTGCTGATCGGCATCGGTATCGCAGCCAGCGGCGATGACGCGGGCGGCGGCGACCGCACGACCACCACGTCGGCGGGCACCTACATCACCCCGAGCGCCGACGCCATCAGCGCGGAGTTCGGCCGGATCGTGCCCGCCACCGTCGACGACTCCACCGGATACAACGGCGCAACCTGCTGGGAGACCGACAACAGCGATCCGCCGTCGCCCGCGGAAGGCGAACCCGACTTCGGCGCCTGGGTGCACCTGTGGAGCTGCTTCGGCGGCGGCGACAGCGACGATCCGTTCTACCGGATCTATGCCTTCAACTCGGCCGCCGACGCCAAGTCGGTGCTCGACGGCCTGCCGGCCAACACCAAGTCCACCGACAGCAACGGCGGCAAGCAATACACCAACTACAAGTACACCGACAACGGGAACAAGATCATCACCCAGTTCACCGGCGATCCCGGCCGCGCCCAGTTCCTGATGTACACCGACGGCTACGGCACGGCCGACGAGGTGCTGCGTTGGTGGCGCTCGGCCCCGCTGAACTGACCGCGATGTATGACGAGGGCGGCGTTTTCGCCGGATACACCATCGAACGACTGCTGGGCCGCGGCGGCATGGGCTCGGTGTATCTGGCACGCCATCCGCGGCTGCCACGGCGCACCGCGATGAAGCTGCTGAACCGGGAGTTGTTCTTCGACACCGAGATCAAGGCCAGGTTCGAACGCGAGGCCGATCTCGTGGCGCAGCTCGAGCACCCGAATATCGTCACCGTGTACGACCGGGGCGTCGAGAACGACCAGCTGTGGATCTCCATGCGCTACATCGACGGCGCCGACGCGTCGTCGCTGCCCTCGCCGGTCGACCCGGCGCGGGCGGTCCGCATCGTCGCCGAAACCGCCGCGGCACTGGACTTCGCGCACAGCCGCGGCGTGCTGCACCGCGACGTGAAACCCGCCAACATCTTGATCGAATCGGTCGACGGCACCGAACGCGTCTACCTCACCGACTTCGGCATCGCCCGCCTGCACGACGACAACGCCGCCAAGCTGACCCAGACCGGAACCTTCACCGCCACCCTGGCTTTCGCGTCTCCCGAGCAGCTCTCCGGCATCGCCCTCGACGGCCGCGCCGACCAGTATTCCCTGGCCTGCACGCTTTTCCGGCTCCTCACCGGAACCACCCCCTTCGACGCCACCAACCCCGTCGCGGTGATCCAGGGCCACCTCCAGCAACCCCCGCCCCGCGCGAGCACCCTCCGATCGGGCATCACCCCCGCACTCGACGCGGTCATCGCCCGTGGCATGGCCAAGCGCCCCGAAGAGCGCTTCGCCACCTGCGCCGAGTTCGCCGCCGCCGCGCTGCGGGCCCTCGCCGGTCACGCTCCCCCGCAGCAACTCCACGGCTCGGCGGCCACCAGAACCTACCCGCCGAACTCGCCGTATACCCCTGGTGCCGGATACCCGATCGCAGGTCGTACCGACCCGAATTCGTCTGGCGGACAGCCGCCATGGCCGGGCACGACCGGTCCCGATCAGCCGTGGGCCGTGAGCGGCCGACCCGCCGGTTCACAGTGGGCCGGCAACGCCGCCCCCGGCCTCGGTCAGCAGTGGCCGGCGGTGGGCGGTTCCTCCTGGGCCGCGCAGCCGAACCCGTCGTGGCCCAACGAATCCGCGAACCACGCGAGTGCGCCGAACGCGGGCGCGCAACGTCGTCGCGACGCCGGGAATTCCAGGGCGACGGGCAGGGGCGCGCGCCCTTCGGTCGCCGAGGAGTATCTCGGCAAGAAGCGGAAATCCCGCTGGGAGGGATCGCCGATCGGCTGGCTGGCGATGATCGCCGTCGTGATCTTCCTCGGCTGGATTCTGGTGACCACCTTCGGCGATGACGGCAACGCCGGTGCGTCGGGCGGGCAGGGTTCCGAAACCTCCGCGGTCGCTACACCGTCCGTCGACGCGACGACCTCCGCTCCCCAGCGGCTGACGTCGACCACCCCGCCGACGAGCGACCGACGGGTCATCGGCGCCAACGCGGCGAAGCTCAGCGACGAGTTCCCCCGCATGCTGCCCGCCACCTCGGCGAGCAACCTGGTCCATGCCGGTTCGGGGCTGGGCAACGCGGGCTGCTTCGCCTACGACCGCGCGACCGCAAGCCGCGATTCCGACGACGCCGATATGGGCGACTGGTCGGTGATGTGGCATTGCTTCGGCGGCGGCAACAAGGCCACCTACGAGTTCTTCCTCTACCCCTCCGCAGATCTTGCCGCGCAGGCGATCGCAGGCCTGCCCGCCAACGACGTGCGCCCCACGTCGCACACCGGCCACACCTGTACGAACTTCGTCCTGCACGACAGCCAGCCCAGGTCACCGCGCATGGTCACCCGCTTCGACGGCGACCCGGCCCGCAGCGCCATGCTCATGTACAGCCGCGGCTTCATCGCCGACGAGGCCCAGGTGCTGGATTGGTGGCGCTCCGCCCCATTGGTCTAGGCGCGCGTTCGCGTCGGCTGCGCACGGTTCGAGGACCGCTGCGCGTCCGCGCCCATCAGGCGGTCAGTGTGTAGTGCACGAAGTCGCGCACCGGCTCGAAGCCGATTCGCTGATAGATCTTGTTCGAGGTCGGATTGGCCAGGTCGGTGAACAGGCAGACATCGGCGCCTTCCGCGCGAATCCGACCGGCGACCGTCGCTGTCAGCGCGCTCGCGAACCCGTTGCCCCGCAACGGCGGCGGCGTGTAGACCGGGCCGATCCTGGCCCAGCCGAGAACCTCCGCCTGCCGGGCGACCAGCGTCACCGGCGCGCCGTCGTGCTCCCACAACCACGACGCTCCGGCCTCGATCCGTTTGCGCACCGCCGTCTCGTCGAGCCGACGTGGTGCGTCGGCTTCCACCCTGAAACCCTCCAGCATCGCGAGGCAAGGTGCCAGATCGTCGACGGTGGCCTGGCGAGGTGCGCCGGGCGCATCCGGAATGTGCAAGGCACCGAGGCGGAACAGTCGGGTCGTGTATTTCTCGCGGTAGGTCCCGCGGCTGGTCTTCGACCAGTGTTGCGCGAAGACAGCGGCGTCGGCCCGCTCGCCCTCGACGCTGCGCGCCGCGATGTCGAACGCCGCGAAGGCATCGGCGACGGCCGAGATGCTGTGCGGGGGCAACTCGCCGAGGTAGATGGCGCCGTTCGTGCTCTGCGCGAGACCGACGACCACACCCGTTCGGTCGCGGACGCTCAGAAACTGCGTCATCATCGAGCCGGATCTGCCCGCGATCAGGTTGGTGAGGGTACTCGCGATCACCGTGTGTCGCAGCGGGTCACACCGCAGGAACGGTTCCGCCTCGGCCAGGAACCGGGCAGCGTCAGTGATGATGTCGATGCGCACCACACCGACGGTAAGCCGTCACACCCGCGACCGCATTCGAATTATGAGGTGTCTCAGGTTGTTTCGGGGATGTCCCGATCGGTGCGCAGCTTCAATAAGATGAGTCCAGCCGTACAGGCCAGGATCAGCCCGGCGACGGTGATCTCCACGTGCAGGCCCGCGATCCCGAGGCCGGCGCCGACGAGTCCGCCGACGAAGAACAACCAGCCCATGATCCGCGCGACCACCGCGAGGGTGCGGTTGCCGGGCGGTGTCGACGAAAGATGCCCGACGGTGGCCGAATCGGTGTTCGCCGCCGCGGTTTCCAGCCGGGGTGTCGAGAGTGCTCCCATGAGATTCTCCTCGATGACGCCGATCAGATACTTGCGCCGCGCGACCTCGCGCGTCAGGGGTAACGTTGCCGGACGTCTCATGCGTAACTTTGCTCACACACGCTACGACTCGGCGACGTCGAACGCGCGCGACACGTCCCCACGACACGCTGAATTGATCAATCCGATATCTGGACCACTAACGTTTAAAATGCGCTCTTTTGCCCGACCTGCACTACTGTGAGGCGATCTCGAAGCCGACGAGGAGTAACAGGCGATGGATAACAGCAGGGCCAAGTTCGTGGGTCCGGCAGTCGCTGTTGGCGCGGTGTCGCTCGGACTGATCATCATCGGTGCGTGCGGTGTCGGGCAGCAGGATGTCTACGTGCCGGCGCCGCCGTTGAGCGCGGATCTGGCCGCCGCCCCCGCGCGGTCGGCGGACGAGCCCACCTCGACAACAGCGCACATCCCGATCCCGCCGTCGCCCAGCTGGCGGATCGCGCCGTACATGTCGCCGCGGAAGCCGTTCAGCCTCAGTTCCACCGAGACCTCGCCGTCGGAGACGCCACCGCCCGAGGGCGAACCGGCGCCCGAATCCCGCCCGGCCGAGGCGACGACCGAATCCCGGCCCGCCGAGACGACGACGCGCCCGCCGGAGACCACCGAAGACGAGCCGACGACCACCCGGCCACAGATCCCCACCCGGCAGAACCCCACCCGCACCGTCACCCCGCCCCGCGTGGGCGATGACGAAGCGTCCGAGGACTATCCGCCGACCCACGCCTTCGACCGCGCGACCCCGACCACTGTCGTCCCGGCCGACACCGGCGCCACCCCGACCACGGTGACGACCACCGAGGCGGCGACGACCACCGCAACCCCGGCCCCCACTACCGCCGAGGGCTGACACAACGATGGTGCGCACCCGAACCCCGGGCACGCACCATCATCGACGAAGTTACAGCTCGACCAGGTCGTACTCGCCGATCCGGTCGGCCAGTTCCCGCCGATGTTCCAGCGCCCCACCGAGTGTCTGCCCGATCGCGGTCAACCGGGCGACATAGTGGCTCACCGGGTACTCCGCGGTGACGCCGATGCCACCGTGCATCTGGATCGCCTCCTGGCCGATGTGCTCGGCCGACTTCCCCACCTGCAACCGCGCCCGTGACGCGACGACCGGATCGTTGCCGCCGTCGGCCAGCGCCGCCGTCGCGTACAGGCTCATGCTGCGGGCCAGTTCCAGCGAGACGTAGCAATCCGCCGCGCGCTGGGTGAGCACCTGGAACTTCGACAGCGTGACCCCGAACTGCTTGCGGGTCTTGAGGTATTCGGTGGTGAGCGTGAGCGCGACCTCCATCGCCCCGACCGACTCCGCGCACAGCGCCGCCTGCGCATAGCCCTGGGTCAGGGCGATCTGCTCGGCGGCGTCGACGGCGTCACCGAGCAGTTGGCCCGCCGCGTTGTCGAAGTCGAACTGGGCGGCGCGACGACCGTCGAAGGTGCGGTACGACCGCCGTTGCACGCCATCCTGATTCGGGTCGACCAGGAACAGCCCGGTCCCGCCGCCGGGCAGCAGTGCGCTGACGATCACCTCGTCGGCCACATCACCGCGCAGCACCGGATTCTTCACACCGGTCAGCGCGTAGTTGTCGCCCTGGGCCACCGCGGTGGTGGTGAGCTCCGTGGACGGCCACCGCAGGCCGGGCTCGGCGTGCGCGAAGGCGAGCAGGATTGTTCCCTCCGCCAGCGCGGGCAAGAGCCGTTGACGCTGCTCGGCACTGCCTGCCAGCCGCAGCAGTTCGGCCGGGATCACCACCGAGTCGAGCACCGGTTCCGGGGCCAGCGCGCGACCGAGCTCCTCCTGCACCAGCATCGCCTCGACCGGGCCCGCGCCGACGCCACCGTCCTCCTCGGGAATGGTCAGCCCGAGCACCCCGAGGTCGGCGAGTTGCTTCCAGACCGTGCGATTCCAGCCGGGGTCGGTGTCGCCGCTCTTGGTGAGGGCTTCGCCGTCGTAGAACCGGTGCAGCAGTTCGCGCACGGTGTCGCGCAGCATCGTCTGTTCTTCGGTCAGTGCGAGTTCCATGTCAGCGCCTCACAATCCGAGGATCGTGGAGGAAATGATCGAGCGCTGGACCTCGCTCGAGCCTCCGTAGATGGTCACCTTGCGGTAGTTCAGGTAGCCGGGGCCGGTGTGCTGGGCCCACGCGGGCGAGGCGATGTTGTCGGCGTCGACCGGCAGCGCGTCGGCGCCCGCGACGTCGAGCAGCAGTTCGGTGGCGGCCTGCTGCAAATCGGTGCCCTTGAGCTTCAGTACCGACGACGCCGGATTCGGCTTGCCTTCAACAGAATTGGAGACCACCCGCAACTGGGTCAGTTCCAGGGCGAGCAGTTCGTTCTCCAGCTCGGCCAGCCGCGCCGCGAACACCGGGTCGTCGAGCAGCGTGCCGCGCCCGGTCCTGGTCGCGCGGGCGTAATCCTTCGCGAGGCCGAGCTTGACCTTGGTCTTGCCGACGCCGGTGATGGAGGTGCGTTCGTTGCCGAGCAGATACTTGGCGTAGGTCCAACCCTGGTTCTCCTCGCCGACGAGCTGATCGGCGGGCACCCGGACGTTCTCGAAGAACACCTCGTTGACTTCGTAGCTGCCGTCGATCAGCTTGATCGGGCGCATGGTGACACCGGGCGACTTCACGTCGAAGAGCAGGAAGGAGATGCCCGCCTGCTTCTTCGGCGCGTTCGGGTCGGTGCGCACGAGGCAGAAGATCCAGTCGGCGTACTGGCCGAGCGTGGTCCAGATCTTCTGGCCGTTCACGATGTAGGAGTCGCCGTCGCGCACCGCCGTGG
>NZ_JBHWZY010000183.1:0-9817 GCF_042727815.1 Nocardia sp. NPDC060220 | reverse complement strand
GCCCCACCGGCCCGCAGATGGCCGCCGCGGGACCACCGGGAGCCAGGACTCCGGTTCCGTACCGGATCTCACCAAGGCGCCGCCCGTCGACGAGAGCAGGCCGCTGCCGCCCCGGGCCGAGCAGCTGCAGCTCTCCGGGGACATCACCTACGCGCTGCCCTCGATAGACCTGCTGCGACCGCTCCGGCACCCGTCACCGCCCTGGCGCCCGCCACCGCGACCACTACGCCCTCGGCCGCCGCTCCACTTCCCGCCACGACGCCGGAGCTCGCGCCCGAAAGCTCCACTACAGCAGTGCCTACCACGGTGCCCACACCGAAGGAGACGACACCCGCAGTCGGTGTCGCGTGCACCCCGCCCGGCGACGACTACGCCACCGCGGCTGACGGAAGCACCCTCAAATGCACCAAAGCCGGGGGCCCGAGCGCGAAATGGGTGCAATCAGTGCCCCTGCTCGGTACTCGCACTCCGGGTGCTCCCTGCGAGGTGGGCTCGGGTGTTGCGACATCGCCCGACGGTGAGGAGATGTTCTGCCTCGGTGAGGGACCGGACACCAATGTGTGGACCGTTGTGAATTGACGCCTGACCCGAATGCTCGGGGCAACGACTTTGCTGGATTTCCGAGTCACGCCTGCTGCCATAGCGTCTCACCCGCACGGCTTTCGACCGTAGGAGTGACGGATGGTTACAGGGGTGTTGGCTCAGCGGGAGCCCGAGGTCGATGGCATCGAGCGGGAGGCCGTGGAGCGGTGGCATCCGGCGGTCCGCGTGCTCTTCCGGTTCGGGTTCATCGTTGTCGGTATCGGGATGGCGGGGGTGTGGCTGCTGCACGCGCTGCTGCGCACCCTCGGTGTGCCACAGGAGATGGTGAGCGAGGTCGCCGAATGGACGGCGTTGCATCCGCTCACCGATTGGGTCGGCACCCAGATCTTCGGTGTACCCATCGATTACACGGTCACCGGTAGCGGAGACACAGCGGCGAAATGGGTGGCTGTTTTCACCCTGCTCCTGGTTGCCGTGCCGGTGACCGCCGCCTGGTCGGTCCTCGACCGGCGCCGCCCGAACTACACGCGACTGTACGAGTGGTTCCGGTTGCTGTTGCGAATCTCCCTGGCGAGCGCCCTTGTGCTGTACGGGATGATCAAGGTGCTGCCGTCGCAGATGTCGTTCAATCTCGAGCGACTGGTCGAACCGTTCGGTCAGATGAGCCCGATGGCGGTGCTGTGGGCGCAGTCGTCGCTGTCGGAGCCGTATGAGATGGCACTGGGTGCGGCGGAAGTCGTTGCGGCGCTCCTTCTCATCCTGCCGGTGACCGCGGGGATCGGGTCTGTTCTTGCTGTCATTGTGGCGTTGCAGGTGCTCCTGATGAATCTCACGTTCGATGTGCCGGTGAAGCTGTTCGCCCTGCAATTGTTCTTGTACGCAACAGTATTGGCCGCGCCGGATGTGATCCGGATCGTTCGGGCCCTACTCGGCCGCACCGTCGTAGCTCGAACGTCGACACCCTTGCTGTCCACTGCGCGTGGCAACCGAATACTGCTGGCAGCCCAGGTGCTGATGGGAGTGTGGCTGCTCGGTGCCACGACCGTCGAGGCATACGACGGCTGGCACACCTACGGCAACGCACGGCCCAAGTCGCCGCTCTATGGCATCTGGAACGTCACCGAGTACTCGATCGCGGGCGAGCAGGTGCCCGCACTGGTCGACTTCCGCCGATCACCGTCCAACAGCACAATGCCGAGCGCCACCGAACGATTCCGCCGCATCATCTTCGATATCCCCCAGGGCATGACTGTGCAGCGGCTGGACGATTCACTGGTCTCCTTCCCCGCCCGAATCGACACCGACCAGCACACCCTCACGCTGTCGAAAGACATGGCGCACCAATGGAAGCTCGCGACATTCAGTTATTTACAGCCACAATCGGATCGGCTGATTCTGGAGGGCATCCTCGGTGGACGTCCGATACGAATGCAGCTGGACCAGGTTGACCTGGCACAGTTTCCGGCTGTTTCGCGGGGGTTCCATTGGGTGCAGCCAGCGCCCTATTACCGGTAGCAGGATTCATTGCACCCCAATGGAATAGGTCTCATCCGCCGGCAACCGACGGGATGATCATCACCTCGGTACGTGCGCCGACAGCGGTGTCCTGGCCGTCGAGAAGACGGCATTCGTCACCGTCGATATAGAAGTTCACGTACCGGCGCAAAACCCCGCGTTCATCGCGGAGACGGCGCTCCAAACCGGGTGATCGTTCGCGCAGCGCATCGAGGACCTGTTGCAGAGTCGCACCGTCGACATCGAGTTCCTTGGCGCCGTCGACATAGGTGCGGAGCATGGAGGGCAGGCAGACGCGAGCCATCGCGCTATCCGATGACCGCGGCGCGCACGCACAGCACGTCGGGCAGCTTGTCGGCCACGAGCTGCCAATGGTCGCCTTCGTCTGCGCTGCAATACACTTCGCCGTTGCGGGTGCCGAAATAGATGCCGGTCGGGTCGGCGTCGTCGGCGCACATGGCATCGCGCATGACCGCAGCCCAGAACGGGACCTCGGGGAGGCCGTCGTTCAGCTTCGACCACGTCTCGCCGCCGTCCGCACTGCGATACACCGCGCAGACCGCATCGGGCGGAAAGCGGAAGCGATCCATATCCGCCACCAGCGGGAAGGTGTAGATCACCCCCGGCTTACGCGGATGCGCGACGATCGGGAAGCCGAAATTCGACGGCGGTAACCCACCGTCGATCGACTGCCAGCTCACACCCGCATCGGTGCTCCTGAACACCCCACCGTGGTTCTGCAAATACATAGTGCTCGGCGACTCGGCGTCGAGAGCGACCTTGTGCACGCACTGCCCCCATTCCGGCAATTCGCCGGGCATGAAGTCCGCGGTGACACCCTTGTTCGTCGGCGTCCACGATTCGCCGCCGTCGGCAGTCTGATAAACCCCACCGGTGGACATGGCCACCGCCATCCGCTGCGTATCGACCGGATGCGGCAGCACAGTATGCAAGGCCAACCCACCACCACCCGGTTCCCACTGCGGCCGATGGGGATGGTCCCACAACCCTCTGACCAGCTCGAACGTCCGGCCACGATCAGCCGACCGGAATAAGGCAGACGGCTCGACACCCGCGTACACCACATCCGGCTCAACATCGGTAGCAGGCGCAATCTGCCACACACCGCCCAGCGCGGCCCCGGTGTCCTCGGGAAATGCCAGTGGCGCGTCATCCGGCTCGCTCCACGTCTCCCCGAGATCATCACTGACCACCAATGTGGGCCCGAAATGACTGTTCAACACCCCGGCAAGCACCCGTGGCGTCCCCCGCCGGGTATCAATCGCCAACGCCTTCACATCAGCCACCGGGAACTGCGGCGGCGACACCGTCCAACTGGCCCGCCCATCCCGGCTACGAGCCAAGAACAAACCCTTACGTGTTCCGATCCCGAGCAGCACGTCCATCGCGAACCTCCGGTTGGTCACCCGCAACGCCGATATGCGTGACACTACGCCGCCCCACCGACAGGACCTGCGGGTTCATAGGTCGTTCGCCACGGTGCTCGTGAACTCAATGGGGATCTGGGAGCATCTAGTAAGTGAAAGAACCTGGGCTGGAATGGGTTCGACACAGATCGGTTAGGTGGGGACATGTCCAATCTCGATGAACGCATGAGACTGGCGGTCGAGTGGTTCGAGCGTTACCAATTCTCTGATGGCGCGGGCGGGGCAGGCTGGGGCTGGGTCCATGATGTGCCGCCGAATCCGCAGAACACCGCGGAGGTGGTGTGCGCGCTGACCGCGGCAGGCATTCCCGTTCCGCGGGCAGCCGAGGTGCTGCATCTGGTACGTCGGCAGATGATCGTGCCGCCCACCGCGGGTGCGGGGGAGTTCACGGGTCCGATCGATATCGCGTGGCAACTGCGGGCGATGCACTGCCTCGGGGTGGCCGACGCCGATTCCGACGTCCGCGAGTGCATCAGGACGTTGATCCAGGAACAAGATGCCGAATCGGGCGGGTATCGGATGTCCGGATCTGTCGGCCCCGTGTCCCTGACCGCGACGACTGCTGCGATGCACGCACTCGCCCCGTACGCGGCCGACGACGTGGAAGTGGCGCGGGCGACGCTGCGCGGCGTGACCTTTCTGGCGCTGACGATGCTGTCCGACGACGTCCGCGCCGAACCGCTGTACTCGGCGGCACACATCGCCACGGTGCTGGCCCGTCCCGAGTACGCGTCGGTGGGCGGCAGGCGGGCGCGGCGGGCATCCGAGCTGGCGATCGAACGGATGCTCGACGGGCTCGCCAGCGGTGCCAACTGCAACGGGGACGAGCATTTCCTGCGCGGCGATGTCGCCCATATCTGGACCCACCTCGGGCTGCATGCGGCAGTCGGTGCCGTGCTGGTCGCCGATGGCACGCTGATCTTCCATCCGGCGGTCCGTGCGGCGTTGACCGCGTTGTTCGATTTGCAGGTGATGACTCAGCAACTGCCGAGTCGCGGCGGATTCCGGACATCGAGCGAGGGGTTCATCACCGCATACTCGACGACCCTGGCCGTCGAGGCCATGGTGCACGCGCGAACCGCGGTCGCCGAAACCGTCAACCCCGGAAGGGTTTTCGACCTGATCTGTCAGGTCGACGGCGCGCACCACAGCGATGGCCGGGTGGTGACCGAATGGGGGTCACGCCGGCTGGTGATGAACAGCCATGTGGGCTTCGCGATGTTCGTGCTGGCATCGGCCGCCGGATTGACGATCGTAGGGCTCGGAGCCCTGTTGAAGGCGGGCCTGGCCGAGGAGGCCCCGCTCCCTGAGCGTGCCGCCGCGGGTGGCTTGATCGTGTGGGGCACCTTCGTGCTCGCGTTCGGCACACTCGCCTGGCTGACCAGCCGATTCCCCAACTTCTCCCAGCGGGCTATTGCGGCGGGCGTCTTCGGCGGGTTCACTGCTGTGGTGCTGCCTATCGTGACCTACATTTTTTGACCGCAGTCCGGTCATCGCTCACACGATCGTCGCCGTGGATCATGCTCGCGGCGACCTTCGTGTGGGGCATGTCGAGCGCCGCGCTGGCGGCGCTCGAGGGTTCCCTCGCCTCCTCGGCGCTGGTCGCTGCCGGGGGCGGGGTGACTTTGCTCCTCGTCGCGGGTGCACGCCGCCAAGGTCCGATTCGAACACTGCTGGAATCGCCCGGCCTCTATGTGCGATTGGGCGCGCTCGAGGCAGCCAACTTGCTGCTGTTCGTCGCAGCGTTGAAATGCGGACCGTTGCCCGTGGTGGTGGCGTTGCACTTGATCGCGCCGTTGCTGTTGCTCGCCGCCGAGATAGTGCGCGGGCGGCGCCGACCGACGGTGCTCGTCGGCGTCGAGTTCGTGCTGGTCGGTGCCGCGGTGGCAGTGGCGGTACCCGGCAGCTCGGCTGAAATCGGTATGGACAGAGCGCTGTTGGGCTGTGTCCTCGCGGTCGGTAGCGCGGTGTGTGTTGCGCTGCTGGTCAGCCTCATCGCCCGGGAGTCGGCACAGCGACCGACGATCGCGTCGGCGGGATGGCAGTTGGTGGTGGCCAGTGTGCTCGGCGGTGGACTGATCCTGACCGATCCACCGGACGCTCGGACCGCCGGATCGCTCGTCCTGGTCGGGGCGCTACTGCTCGGACCAGGTTTCTGCCTCTATTGGTTGGGCCTGCGGGGCCTGGATGCGACGACGGCGAGCATCATCGGACTCAACGAAGCCGTTTTCGCGGCCGTGGTGAGTGCGATCTTCACGAACACGCCGATCACAGTGGGTGCGGTGATCGGCGGGGCGCTGGTGCTCAGTGCTGTTGTGCTGGACGACAAGTCGAGGCGAGCTCCCGGGTCGCGGCTTTGACGAATTCAGCACATGCCGCCTTGGACTTGTTGCCGCCGGCGTCGTCGACGCCGGTGTTGACGTCCACACCATAGGGCTGCACAAGGTCGATCGCCCTACCGACGTTGTCCGGGGTGAGACCACCGGCCAACGCCACATCCTTGCGCCCGGCCATCGCCTCGACGATCTTCTTGCTGATGTTCCAGTCGTGAGTTTGCCCGGTTCCCCCGAGACGGCTGGGCGTGCGCGAGTCCAGAAGGATAACGTCGCAATACTTGGCGACATCCTCGACGGCGGAGAAAACGCCCTCGTCGGTGACATGAACCGCCCGCAGGATCTTGCGATTGCCCCTGTTCTCGTACACCTTTTGCAAGTTCGCCCGACTTACCAGCCCATGCACCTGGATAGCCTCGACATCGACCATCTGCGCAAGCTGCAAAATCGCGTCAGCGTCTTCGAGATGGGTGACCAGCACACGCTTCACCGAGCGCGCGCCCACTCGGCTCGATACCTGTGCGGACAAGGCCGCCGCCTGCTCCGGTGTGAGCGCGTCCTCGCTGAAGTGCGTGATGCCAGAGATGAACCCCACGGCATCAGGCCGAGCACTCAACGCCGCAGCGAGGTCGAGTTCGGACCTGATACCACAGATCTTCACCTGGACGCGTTTTTCCATATGGTCAACCCTAGTATCAAGGTGCTTCATGGGTGGGGTACGGAGGGTCTGGTCACAGTAGATGCGGTCGCGCAGATACACGGCGGGGCGCAGGTCTGTTGGCTGTTCTTCCTCGTCCCAGAGGTATGGGCTCTGGGACGGGCGCAGCGACTTTATCGACGACTCCTCACTGCTCCGCTCGACATTGCTCTACCGATTTCACAGCGATGCATTCCATCCACTTGCGTTGAACCTCACCAGAAGTCGGTGCTTCACCACACTGTGTGCCGCACCGCCGATAACCTGGGACCGGAGAGCCATCGGGATAGGTGCAGTTGGTTCCTTGCGCATCACACTGGTAGTCGCGACCGTGCGGGTCTTCGTTAGCGGTGGGCTGTGGACAGTGTGGATCCCCGACTACGTACGACTGATCGCTGTATATCGCGGTGCCGTTCTCGCAATACAAGAAGGTCGGCTCGGATTGTTGGATCGCAGGTGAGGATGTGGGTGGTGCCGGTGAGGCGTGCGGCGTCAACTCAGCCGAAGTGGCCGGGGTGGTGGTCTCTGGGAGGCGGGTCGACGACGTCGACGCAGCGGGCCCCTCGGACAAAGGCGCGGACGCCGTCGTCGGCGACACCGACCCCGTGGGTGTTGTCGTCGGCGGGTTGCCGTCGCATCCTGCCAACGCCAATGTGGCCGCGGCAATCAGTCCGACAGCGAACCGGCCAGCAGTGACGGTCATCAGCACACCCTTCTGAAATGCGTTGGACTTCGCAGGTCAGCGTACGTCTGTGGGTGACTTGTGCTTGCTACCGAGCCTGCTGCCCGTCCACGCTCAGTGCAGGGAGGCGCGATCTGCTGAGTCGCGGCCGATATTCCGCTTGATGTGCTTGGGACAATGAGTTCACCATCCACGCGAAAGGAACCCAAGGTGAGCTCTGCCGGTGTTGTGCCGCTGCTCGGACGTGTCGCTGCCGCTGTGTCGGAGGCGATCGCCCGAGTCCGTCCGGAAGCGGCGGATGCGGACCCGGTAGTGCGACGTTCCGATCGCGCCGACTTCCAATCCAATGCCGCGCTGCCGTTGGCGAAGCGGGTCGGTATCCCGCCGACGAAGCTCGGCGCTGAGCTCGTCACTCAGATCGATCTCGCCGATGGTGTGATCGCTGATGTACAAGTGTCAGGCCCAGGGTTCTTGAACATCACCTTGGCCGATACAGCGGTGTGGCAATCCGTCGCAGCGCGCCTGGCCGATGACCGGCTCGGCGTCCCCACCACCGAAGACGGGCAACGGGTCGTCATCGACTACTCGGCGCCGAACGTGGCGAAGGAAATGCACGTCGGGCACCTGCGGACCACCATCATCGGTGACAGCCTGGCCCGGGTCTTCGGGTTCCTCGGCGCCGATGTCGTCCGCGCGAACCACCTGGGTGACTGGGGTACACAGTTCGGCATGCTCATCCAATACATCGACGAGCACCCCGAATGTCCCTGGCATACAGAGGAACTCGATATAGAATCCAGCTCTGTGTCGGCGCTCGACAGTCTGTACAAGGCGGCCAGGAAACAATTCGACTCGGATTCAGGCTTTGCGGACCGGGCCAGGACTCGTGTGGTTGCCCTGCAAGCCGGTGACCCTGACACGGTGTCCCGTTGGCGGGAGATCGTCGCGGAGTCCGAGAAGGCGTTCGGTGCGATCTACGACCGGCTCGGTGTGCTGCTCACTCCGGACGACTACTTCGGTGAGTCGTTCTACAACGACAAGCTCGCCGATACCGTCTCCGAGCTGCTGGACAAGGGCGTCGCGGTCGAGAGTGACGGTGCGGTCGTCGTGCTGTCCGAACGGGTCAAAGGACCCGATGATCAGCCGGCGGTCCTGATGGTCCGCAAACGCGACGGTGGCTACGGCTACGACAGCACCGACCTGGCCACCATCCGTTACCGCATCACCTCATTGCACGCAGACCGGCTGCTATATGTCACCGACTCGCGGCAGGCTCTGCATTTCCAGCTGGTATTCGAAGCGGCACGGCGGGCAGGCTGGCTCACCGAGGCGATCGAAGTTGCTCATGTCGCTTACGGCACCGTCCTCGGGCCAGACGGCAAGCCGTTCAAAACCCGTGCGGGCGGAACGGTTCGGTTGATGGATCTGCTCGACGAAGCTGTCGGGCGTGCGCGTGTGGTGGTCGCCGAGAAGAACCCGGACCTGTCGTATGCCGAGCTCGATGCGATCGCCGAGCAGGCGGGAATCGGTGCGGTGAAGTACGCGGATCTGTCGACATCCAGGGTCAAGGACTACACCTTCGACCCGGACCGCATGACCACGCTCAACGGCAATACCGGTGTCTATCTGCAGTATGCCCACGCTCGGGTCTGTTCGATCCTGCGCAAAGCTGATGCCGCAACCTCGGCGATCGTGGATATCGGCGGGCCGATGGAACCAGCGGAGCGGGAACTCGCTTTGTGTCTCGATGGCTACGGCACTGTCCTCGCCGAGGTGGCCGACACGTTGGAGCCACACCGGCTGGCGGGCTATCTCTACGAACTGGCCCGCGTTTACACCAGCTTCTACGACTCGTGCCCGGTCCTCGCGGCTGACGAACCGATACGTTTGAACCGAATCTCGTTGTGCCAGTTGACTGCCCGCACCCTGGCACTCGGATTGGGGCAGTTGGGAATCGCGGCACCGCAGCGGATGTGACCTGCCCGTCGGGTGGACTGGTCAGCGGTCGGGGTGGATCAGTAGCCGTTGCCCAACGCGTTCGTTGCCTGCGCTTGAGCTATTTGCTGGTCCTCGTACTTTTTCACGGAGATTTCGATGGTGTCGCGGATCAACGTCAGCACCTCGATGTGCTCTTTGAAGGCGGTGTCGAAATCACGCTCTCCGCCAATGGCCTTCATGCCGAGCATCTTTGCAAGCTCGTCAGCTGCATTGAACCGGCCGAGACCAGACACCGAGGAGACGTACTGTAGGTCGTTCTTCAGTTGGACAAAGAGGTCGATCTGCTTGTTGCTTGCGTCGCGACAACTTGTCGCGACCGAGGGGTCGAGGTAGAGGCGGCCTGCCTTCGCCTCTTCGTTCAGATACTGCCAGCGGGACTTCTCGTCTTCTGAAGTCATGACACCCCCCTGATTTCGAAAGTTCTATTTGGGAAAGAGCGGGACGATCGCTTCCGCGATCGGTTGCAGTCGTTGGCATGGCGGCACTGACTTCTCTTTGACGCCGCTGTTGAGCATGTCGAGTTGCGTGAATCCAGTCGACGTCGGAAAGACGATCGAGCAGTCTTCGTTAGCGTCGTAGTGGCTTTGCCGGAACTGCACAC
>NZ_JBHWZY010000182.1:0-9819 GCF_042727815.1 Nocardia sp. NPDC060220 | reverse complement strand
GAGTGCCAATAGGTACGTCACGTCGCTCACCTCCTGCTATCGAGGGTAGCCGTGTCCGCGCCGTGTGCACATCCGCAACGGGAGGGAAATTTTTGGCGAACGCGAGCCCGCGGTGGGCTCGCGTCGGCCGGTGAGTCAGCGGGGTGCTGCCTCGGTGGTCAGTGATCTGAGCAACTGCAGGACCTCGGACTCGCGGAAACGGCGATGTCCGCCCGGTGTACGCAGTGAGCCGAGTCTGCCCGCATGGGCCCACCGGGTGACGGTCTTGGGATCTACGTGGAACATGGCGGCCACTTGGCCTGGTGTCAGCAGAGTGTCCTGAAGGCCGACGGTGATCGCAGTCATAGCTAACCTCTCCGTTCTCGACAGTTCCCTCATCAGTGGCGTCATCGTCGCACTGCGACCCCCATGTAGTCGAACCACCTACTGTTGGTAAAGGGGAAGTAATAGACAAAAGCCGCGAACGGGGCCGCATCGGCGAGATTCGCGCCGGGCTACGCTGTAGTCGTGAGTGAAGCAACAGGTCAGCAGGGTCCTGGCGCAGGGAAGCGGCTGGTCCGCAATCTCGCGCTCTACACGCTGGCTCGTCTCGGGCTGGTCGTGGTGATCGCCGCGTTGATCGTAGGCGTGGCCAAGCTGATCGGTGTCGACGTGCCGGTCATCGTCGCGGCGCTGTTCGCGCTGATCGTCGCGATGCCGCTGTCGCTGACGTTGTTCAAGAAGCTGCGGGTGAAGGTGAACGAGGATATCGCCGTGGTCGACGCGCGCCGCCGCCAGGACAAGGCGCAGCTGCGGGCCCGCTTGCGGGGTGACGACGACGGCGCCTCGGCGTGAAATACCTCGATCGCAGCGCCCCGCGTGACTGGGTCGACAATGCCGTCCGGCTGATCGACGCCGACACGCAGCGCTCCGCCGACACCCACCTGCTGCGGTATCCGCTGCCCGCCGACTGGCCGGTGCAGCTCTACCTCAAGGACGAGTCGACCCACATCACCGGCAGTCTCAAGCACCGGCTGGCACGGTCGCTGTTCCTGTACGCGATCTGCAACGGCTGGGTCACCGAGGGCACGACGGTGGTCGAGGCGTCGTCGGGTTCGACGGCGGTGAGCGAGGCATACTTCGCGAAGCTGCTCGGTCTGGACTTCGTCGCGGTGATGCCCGCGAGCACGTCGCCGCAGAAGGTCGCGCTCATCGAAGCGCAGGGTGGCCGATGTCATTTCGTCGATCGACCACCGGACATGTACACCGAGGCCAAGCGTCTCGCCGCCGAATCCGGCGGGCATTTCATGGATCAGTTCACCCATGCCGAGCGGGCCACCGACTGGCGTGGCAACAACAACATCGCCGAGTCCATCTTCGAACAGCTGGCGCTGGAGAAGCACCCGGTGCCGGAGTGGATCGTGGTCGGTGCGGGTACCGGCGGCACCAGCGCGACGATCGGGCGCTACATCCGGTATCGCAGGCACGCGACGCGGCTGGCCGTGGTGGACCCGGAGCATTCGGCGTTCTACGGCGGCTACGAGACGGGCGACGCGGGCTATGAGACCGGAATGCCGTCGCGCATCGAGGGGATCGGCCGTCCTCGGGTGGAGCCGTCGTTCGTGGGCCAGGTGGTCGATCGGATGATCGTGGTTCCCGACGCGGCCTCGATCGCCACCGCCCGTCATGCGAGCGCCGCACTGGGCCGTCGCGTCGGCGGTTCGACCGGCACGAACCTGTGGGGCGCCTTCCACCTCGTCGCCGAGCTGGTCGCGGCGGGTCGCAGCGGAAGCGTGGTCACGCTGCTGTGTGACGGCGGCGACCGGTACGCGGGCACCTACTTCGACGACGACTGGGTGGCCGCCCAGAACATGGATCTGACCGGCCCGACCGAGATTCTCACGGAATTCGCCACCACCGGCCGCTGGAACGGCTGACAACCTCCGCCATACCCTTTCCGGGTCTGTTCGCGCTCAGCGATGTCAATTTTTGTTGACAAACGCGGCTGTCGTCAAGCAAAATTGACGTCATGACCGATGCAACAACCCTCGCCTCAGCGGCAGGCAACCCCGACCCCGCCGTCGGGCTGCGCGCGGTGCTCGCCCTGCGCAGGCTGGCCGACCGGCTCGAAACCATCCAGGTCGCCAATGCCAGAGCCAACGGCTGGTCGTGGCAGGCCATCGCCGAGGCGCTCGAGGTGAGTAAGCAAGCGGTCCATCAGAAACACAACCGGAAAGGTGGAACCCGCTGATGTTCGAAAAATTCAGCCGCGAGGCCAGAGTCGCGGTGGTCGGTGCCCAGGACGACGCCAAGGAGCTGGGCGCGAAGAGGATCGGGCCGGAGCATGTGCTGCTCGGCACCCTGTCGAACGCCGAACCGGACCTGCGCGCGGTGCTCGACGCGCGCGGCATCACCGCCGGCGGTGTGCGCGCCGCCCTCGCCGCCCGCACGAGCGAGCCGCCGCTGGGCGCCGATGACGCGCAGGCCCTGCGCTCGATCGGCATCGACCTGGATGCTGTGCAGGCCAGCATCGCCGACAACTTCGGCTCGCAGGCCTGGGAACAGGCCGAACCAGAGGCCAAACGCGGCATGTTCGGCCGACTGCTCGGCTCCGGGCACATCCCGTTCACCAGCACGGCCAAGAAGTCGCTCGAACTCGCGCTGCGCGAGGCGATCCACCGCAAGGATCGGGAGATCTCCTCGACCTACCTGCTGCTCGGCATCCTGCGCGGGGCCGACCCGGCCACCACCGACCTGCTCGGCGGCCGCGACGCGGTGTCCGGCCTACGCGCCGATCTCTACGCGATGCTCGACCGCGCCGCGTGAATTCCACATCGGGTGTGTGTCAGACCCGCCGCAATGTCCGTTTCCCGGCCTAGCATTGCGTGCATGCAACTAGCAATCCGGTTGGTCATCAACGCCATAGCCATCTGGGCTGCGGCCGCGTGGATCGACAAGATCGATATCTACGTGCCGCCCGAGTGGTCAGCGGAGTGGGGTAACTGGGGCAAGGCCCTGGTCCTGCTCATCGTCGCGCTCGTGTTCACGGCGGTCAATGCCGTGATCAAGCCGATCGTGCAACTCCTGTCGTTGCCGTTCGTGATCCTCACGCTCGGCCTGTTCCTGCTGGTGGTGAACGCGGGGATGCTGTGGCTCACCGCCAAGATCACCGAGCTCACCGACTACGGCCTTCGCGTCGACGGTTTCTGGGCGGCGTTGTGGGGTGGCTTGATCATCACGCTGGTCAACTGGGTGCTCGGCATTCTGGTGCCCGACGGCGACTAGCCCGCGAGCCCGACGGCCAGCGCGCTCAGCGCCGACCAAGCCAGCAGGGCAAGCCCCGAATCGCGGAGGGCGGGAATCAGTTCCAGCCCGCCCTTACCGGTGCGCACAGGGGCGTTGGCCCGGATCGCCAGCGGCAACGCGAGCAGTCCGGCCAGCGCCCATGGCGTGCGTGCGATCAGCGCGAGGCTGACCACGAACGGTGCCGCGAGCAACACCAGGTGCAGGGTGCGGGTGCGCGCATCGCCGAGTTTCACCGCGAGCGTGACCTTGCCCGACTCGGTGTCGGTCGGGATGTCACGCAGGTTGTTGGCCACCAGCACCGCGCTGGAGAACGCGCCGACGCCGATCGCGAGCAGCAGGCCGACCCAGTCGACCCGCAGCGCCTGCACGTACTGGGTGCCGAGCACCGCGATCAGCCCGAAGAACACGAATACGGCGATCTCGCCGAAACCGCTGTAGCCATACGGCTTGCTGCCGCCGGTGTAGAACCACGCGCCCGCCAGGCACAGCGCGCCGATCAGTACCAGCCACCACGCGGTGGTCACGGCCAGCACGAGGCCGGCGACCGCGCCGATCGCGAGGCTGAGCACCGCGGCGGTGCGAACAGCTGTGGGGGAGGCCAGTTTCGAGCCGACCAGGCGCAGTGGGCCGACCCGCACGTCGTCGGTGCCGCGAATGCCGTCGGAGTAGTCGTTGGCGTAGTTCACCCCGACGATCAGCGCCAGCGAAACCAGCAGCGCCAGAATTGCTTTCCACCAGACGGCCCCGTCGATGGATGCGGCAGCGCCGGTGCCCGCGAGTACCGGCGCGATCGCGTTGGGCAGCGTCCGTGGTCGGGCGCCCTCGATCCATTCCGCTGCTGTAGCCATGGATCGAAGCCTAATCCGACACGGACGCTCCCCGCTCCTGGAGCCCCTCGCGCACGGCCGGAGGGCGCCTGATCGCGGGTCAGGCCGGGGTGGACTCGGCGACCGTCTTGAGCCGGGCCAGTCCCTTGTCGAAGTCCTTGCCGATGAGGTTGTCGATCGGGAACACCTTGCCGAGCACGCCCATCAGCCCGGAGTGGGTGCCGGTCATCTGCCAGGTCACCTCGGTGCCACCGGCAACCGGAGCGAGCGTGAAGGTGACGAAATTGGTGGCTTTGAACGGTTTCTCGAAGGTGAGCTCCACGCCGATCTCGCGTTCGGCGTCGGCCTTGATCTCCATCACGCCCGCACCGGCTTTGCGGTTGCCCCGCCAGGCGTAGCGGGCGCCGACGCCGGCTTCCGGGCCGGTGTAGGTACGGGCGAGCTGCGGATCGGCGTCTTCCCATGGCGACCACAGCCGCCACTGGCGGAAGTTGTCGATCAGTGCGTGGATCCGTGCCGGTTCAGCGGCGATGACGGTGCGCCGCGACACCTCGAAGTTGCCCATGTGCGTGAGCCTAAAGCGAGGTGGGGACAAAATCGCGGGACACAACGTCGGCGGTGTCGCGCTGGGGCGCGAACCGGGAACCCGTCGCCGCCCTCGCCTACGATGACATCCGGCATGTCTGTACAGCATCGCGGCCCCGAGGGGTCGCCCTCCGAGGCACTCTCCCGCGTTGTCGTGGGGGTGCTCGGCGTGATCGCGATCCGCCGCGACGACGCCGTGATCGCGCTACCCGGCGCCCGCGCCCGGCTGCTGCTGGCCGCCCTCGCAGTGCATCCAGGGCGGGCTCGGAGCGCCCAAACGCTGATCGACGAGGTGTGGGGCGAACAACCACCCCGCGCACCGATGAACGCGCTGCACACGCAGGTCTCGCGCCTGCGGGCGATGCTGCCCGACGGCGCACTGGAGATCGGCCCGGCCGGTTACCGGCTGAGATTGCCCGCCGACAGCGTCGACCTCACCGCGGTCGCCGCGCTCGCCCGCCGAGCCGATGAACACCTGGCTGAGGGAAACGTCGCCGACAGCCTCGCCGCGATCGCACTGGCCCGGACCCTGTGGCGCGGTGAACCGGGCGCCGATCTCCCCGATTCCGCCCCGGCCGCCGACCTGCGCACAGCCGCCGCCGACCTGGGCCGCCGCCTCGATCACATCGAACTCACCGCCCACCTCACGCACGGCGATGTGGCCGACGCCATTCCCCTCGCCCGCGCCGCGGTCGTAGCCAACCCGCTGGACGAATCCGCCCACGCGACCCTGATCCGTGTCCTCGCCGCCGCAGGCCGGCCGAGCGAAGCCCTCGAGGTCTTCGCTGGCTACCGCCTACGCTTGATCGAAGAACTGGGCGCCGACCCGGGCCCCACCCTCCTCGCCCTCAACACCGCCGTCCTCCGCGGAGAACCGATCGAGCTGCCCGGACGCGCACCACAACACCGCGTCCAGTCGGGTCCGAGTGCCGCGACGACCAGCGGCCGATCCGCCGGCGCAGGGTCGTCGGTCGGCGTCAACGGCGACCGGCCCGGCCGATCGGGCAGCGACGCCGGGAGCTCCGACGGTGGGGGAGCCGGTCCCGGGGTCGCAGACGGGGTGGGGACCGGTCAGCGCGGCCGGCCGGTCGGCGCCACCGGAAACGACTCCGGTGAGACCGCCGATTCCCAGTCCGCGGCCGGCGCTGGAGATACCGCGGCCACCGACCGGCGCGGCCCGGGCAGCCCCACACCGCGCACCGCCGTCGGACTACGCGCAGCGCCCAACGAACTACTCGGTCGCACAGTGGATCTCGACGCGATCACTGACCTGGCACGGCGCTCCCGAGTGACGACCGTCCTCGGACCAGGCGGCACCGGCAAGACCAGGGTCGCCAACGCGGTGGGTGAACGCATGGCCGGTTCGGTGCCGGTGGTACTCGTCGAATTGGCCTCGGTGCAGCCCGAATCGGAGGCCGGACCGCAATCGCGCAAAGACATCGAGGTCGCCATCGGGCAGGTGATCGGCCTGGGTGAGATGCGGGAGACGGGTGCCATCCGGGCGGGCGTGCACGTGGACGTGAGCACCCGTCTGCGTGAGGCGCTCGCGGCGCGGCCGATGGTGCTGATCCTGGACAATTGCGAGCACGTGATCGATGCCGCGGCTGAGGTGGTCGCCGATCTCGTCGGCAGTTGCGCCCAGTTGACCGTGCTCACCACCAGTCGTTCACCGCTGTCGATCACCGCCGAATCCGTCTATCCCCTAGCTCCTTTGGCGATCGACGCGGCCGGTTCGCCTGCCACGGACCTGTTCTCGGCTCGCGCCAGGGCGGTACGCCCCGATGTCCGCCTCGACCCCGACACCGTGGCCCGGCTGTGCCGCACCCTCGACGGTCTCCCGCTGGCGATCGAGCTCGCCGCCGCACGGGTGCGCACGATGAGCGTCGCCGAGATCGAGACCAGGCTCGACCATCGTTTCGCCCTGTTGCGCAGCGGTGATCGGTCCGCGCCGCACCGGCATCGCACGCTGCACGCGGTGATCGCCTGGAGCTGGAACCTCCTCGACCCCGATCAGCAGGTGACCCTGCGCAGGCTGAGCCGTTTCCCGGCCGGGTTCACCGCGGCCGCGGCCGAGGTGGTCGCGGCGGGCCCGGATGTGGCCGTCGCGGTGGACGGGCTGGTCGCCCAGTCCCTGCTCACCGTCCTGGACGACCCAGACGGCGCGGGCATCCGCTATCGCATGCTCGAAACGGTCCGTGAGTTCGGCGCCGAACAGATCGCCACCGTCGACGCGGTGACCGATGGCGCCGAATCCGCGCTCGTGCTCGACAGGATGTTCTGCTGGGCCAGGGAATTCGCGCTGGGGTCGTTCCGCGGCTACCGCGGCGGCGGTCAGGTGAGGTCCGTGCTCGCGGTGTCGGCCGACCTGGACAACCTGGTCGCCGTGCTGCGCTCCGCTGTCGATCGCGCCGACGCGCCGACCGCGTACTCGGTCTTCCCGGTGGTCGCGATGGTCTGGGTGATGCGTGGCGCGCACCTGGAATTCACCGGGTGGGCAATGCGATTGGTCGCTCTCGCGCCGCCGCCACCGTCCTCCGCCGAGGACGCCGACCTGCAGATGATCGCGCATCTGCTGACCTGCCTGCACATGCTGTTCCTCAAGGACGGCGGCACCCGCGCGACGGCGATCGTGCGCACCCGTGCGCGGCGGCTGCTGACCAACCCTGTTCTCGATCCGGGCCTGTACTTCCTCGGTACGGTGATCACCTTGCGGCCCGAGCCGTTCCGGTTGGGCAGGTTGTTCGCCCGGGGCGCGCGTTCACACCATCAGCAAGTCCGGGTCGCCGCGCTGGTGGCGCGAGCCAACTTCTGGGAGAACGGCGGCAACGTCGCGGGCTCGACCCGCGACTCTTTCCGCACCCTCGACGACATGGATCCGGCGGAGGTGTGGGGGACGGCGACGGTGTGCCAGCACCTGGCCCAGCTGTCCGGCCAGTCCGCGAACTATGACGACGCAGTGAAGTATTACCGCCGCACGCTGGAGCTGATGGGCGAGCTCCGAGTGCACGAGGAGATCATGGAGAGTCGCTGTTACCTGGCCGCCGCTTTGGTCGGCGGCGGGCACCTCGAGCAGGCGCGTGCCGAACTCGACTTCATCGTGCGACCGAACGATTCCGGTGTCAGCCCCGTTGACGACCCCATGGTTCGCCGTAACCACCGGCTGGCGAACGCCGCTACCGCGCTCGCCGAACTCGAACTCGCCGAGGGCGATGTCGACGCCGGGCTCCGCCATTACCGCCGCGGGCTCGAGCTACTCGGGTGGCCCGATTTCGAACCGACGCCGGGCCCCGGTTCGCTGATGGTAGCGGCGGCCACCCTGAGTGCCCATGTGCTCCACGGCCGGGCATCCGCTGCCGCGGGTCTGGCGACCGAGCTGATCGAGACCGCCGATCAGCGGTTGGCGCAGTACATCGACCTACCGCAGATCGGGGCGGTCGCGTGCGGGCTCGGGTCCTACTTGCTCACCACCGACTCCGGGCGCGCCGACGGTCTCGAACTGCTCACCCTCGCAAGGACATCGGTGGCCAGGCAGGACGGCCCCTCGATGGAGTTGGCCGCCCACATCGCCCTGCACCGGGGTGTCGTCGGCGATGCCGCGATGGACGCGGCCCTGCATCGCGCGGCGGGTACGCGTCGTCTCGAGGCCGCGAAGCGCATCGTCGAGATCATCGCCGGACTGCACTGACACGACAACGGCATCCGACCCACTGGATCGGATGCCGTTGCGGAGGAGCGGTGTTCAGGCGCGGCGCATGTAGGCCCGCACCGCCAGTGGCGCGAAGATCGCGATCACCACGAGTGATCCGACCAGCGACCAGACGAGGTCGGTGCCGTAACTGTTGGTGTTCATCAGCTCTCGGCAGGTGTTGACCATGTAGTACACGGGGTTGACGTGGTTGAGACCCTGCATCCAGCCCGGCATGGTGCTCACCGGGGCGAAGGCGCCCGACATGAACGTCAGCGGGAACATCACCATCATCGAGATGCCCTGCACCGACGCGGCGCTCTTGCCGGTGACGCCGACCAGCGCCCAGATCCAGCTGACCGCGAACGAGCACACCACGACCACCAGGCAGGCCGCGACCACCCCGACCAGACCGCCGCCGGGCCGGTAGCCCAGGCAGAGCCCGACCAGCACGGTCAGCGTCGAGGCGATGGCGTAGCGCACCATGTCGGCCAGTAGCGCGCCGGACAGTGCCGAGACCCGGGCGATGGGCAGGGATTTGAAGCGGTCGAACACGCCCTTGTCCATGTCCTCACGCAACTGCGTGCCGGTGACCACCGAGGTCAGCACCACGGTTTGCACGAGGATGCCCGGGATGAGCACCGGCAGATAGCCGGACACGCTGCCCGAGATCGCGCCGCCGAAGATGTAGGTGAACAGCGCCGTGAACAGGATCGGCTGCACCGTCACGTCGAAGAGCTGTTCGGGATTGTGTTTGATCTTGAGCAGGCCGCGATAGGCCATCGTGAACGAGGTGGAGATCGTGTCGCGCAGGCTGATTCGGTCGCTGGCCTGGGGAATGTCGTCGATGGTTGTGGGAGCGGTGAGAACTGCGGTCATGCCGCGCTCCGTTCGGTGTCGTCGGATTCGTCGGCCGGGTGGCCGGTGATGGTGAGGAAGACTTCGTCCAGCGTCGGCTTGCTGACGGTGATCTCCTCGACCCCGATCTCCCAGTCGCGCAACCGGATCAGCAGGTCGGCGGTGAGATTCGGGTCGGGCAGCGGTGCGGTGAGCCTGCCCGCCTCGGGGCTGATCTGCGCGCTCACGTCGAGGAAGTCGCCGACGATGCGGCGGGCCTCGTCGAGCTGCTCGGGATCGACCAGGGTCAGGTGGACCGACGCGCCGCCGATGGAGGCCTTGAGCTCGTCGGCGGTGCCGTCGGCGATCACCTTGCCGCGGTCGATCACCGCGATCCGGTCGGCCAGCTGGTCGGCCTCGTCGAGGTACTGGGTGGTGAGCAGCACCGTCGCGCCCTCGCGGACCAGCCTGCGGATGGTGTCCCACATCTGCGCGCGGGTGCGGGGATCGAGGCCGGTGGTCGGCTCGTCGAGGAACAGCAGCGGCGGGGTGGAGATGAGGCTGGCAGCGAGGTCGAGGCGCCTGCGCATACCGCCGGAG